>NZ_JAQDVB010000040.1:0-12267 GCF_027674365.1 Coprococcus sp. AM11-30B
AACTATTAGAAATAGTAAAGCGAAGGTAACTTTCAGTCTTCAGCAGAGACTGAAAGCAACAGAAGATTTGAATTTTACGGAGGAATTATGGACAAGAAAAAGTATTGGATAATCCGATTATTCTTTGTGCTTTTTACAATATCCGTATCTGTTGCAATACTTCCTTGTGGAATAATAAATGTTCATGGCTTATTTGGTGAGGTAACCACATATGTAGTGGTCGAAGATAAAGAACAAGAAATTGTCAGTATCGAAGACGTAGACCATAAAAAAGTCCAAACTGTAAAAGGCATAAACATTCTCAATATTTGGTTATCGCTTTTAAGCGAAAGCACAAAGCAATTGGTATAGCATTGCTGCTTGTAATAGTGCTTAGTGTCTTGATTTTGGGATACATGTGGATTCATTCGCCAATGTAACAATCGGAATTTGGAGGAGATTCTTATTTATGAAAAAAGGGATAAACAAATCAATCTTATTTTACATTGCATCAGTTCTGTTTTTCATAGCGTCAGCTATTGGCTTTACGAGTGGAAATGAAAGTTCTATGGCTATAGTATGGTTATGTCTTGGTTCTTCATTTCTTTGCCTGGGTTCGACTCATAAGAAAAAGGAAAACAATACAGATGATAAATAATTTCCTGCTTGTATTGTTGGAAAATCGGAATTCATAGAGTTCTTTTGTGATTTGCAACTGCTGGTTGACAGATTTACAGCCTGAAATGGTGGAATGCAAACAGCAAAACTGTTATATTGAGCTCATAAAATCTGCAAAAGGAGGAAAAAATGATTTTAGCTGATAAGATTACAGAGGAAAGAAAAAAGAATGGATGGTCACAGGAAGAACTAGCCAATCAGTTGGGCGTATCCAGACAGGCAGTATCTAAGTGGGAAAGTGCAGGAGCTGTTCCAGATTTGCAAAGAATTTTACAGATGTCGGAGCTATTTGGTGTTAGTACAGATTACCTATTAAAAGATGAAATGCAAGCAGAAAATATCACCTATCACGAAAGTACTGAAAGATATGCAGAACCGTTGAAAAAAGTAACTATGGAGAATGCAAATGAATTTCTTGACATGAAAAGAAATGGATCCAAAGTAGTGGCAAACGCAACAAGTATGTGTATCTTAAGTCCAATATTATTGATTGTTCTTGTGACAATGGCAGAAGATGGCGTATTTCATGTTTCGGAATCTCTAGCAACAGTATTTGGATGTGTTTTTTTGCTTGGAATGGTTGTGGCAGCCGTCTTTTTGTTTATTACATATGGAATGCGAGAATCACATATGGAACATTTTGAAAAAGAATGCTTTGAAACAGAGTATGGTGTATCTGGAATAGTACGAGAAAAAAAAGATTCCTATGAACCGATTTTTATCAGAGGAACAGCTGTTGGGGTAGTGCTTTGTATACTGGCAGTGATTCCGACAATTATTGCCGGAGCCATGGAAACGTCTGACTATTGTTGCGGCCTTTCCGTTGGATTGCTGCTATTCATACGTGCAATAGGAGTGAATCTGTTGGTTCGTGTTGGGATGGTAAAAAGCAGTTACGATACCCTTCTTCAGGAAGGCGAATATACAAAAGAAGAAAAACTGTTTAAGAAAAAGACTGACACGTTTTCTGGTGTATATTGGTGCTTGACTACAGCGATTTACCTTGCATGGAGCTTCTGGACGATGAGCTGGGATATTACATGGATTGTATGGCCGGTTGCAGGTGTTTTGTTTGCAGCATTGCTTGGTGTGGTGAAAATGGTGTTAAAGAATGGCAGTGAAACTCAGCACTATATTTAAGATGGAGTTAAGTTTTTTTCGCATATTATACGCATCCAGAAATTCCAGTTGACCGAGTTCTTTAGAACGAAGGATTGGTGGATTAGAAAGTGTCTTTTACAGGAAGGTGATTAGATGAATGATCAATTCTTACAAGGGGTAATATTCGATTGGAATAGAATTGATAACGATAGTTATTTAAAGAAAATTAAGGCTTTTAAGGGGATTCAAAAACTTGATTTCAACAAAGCAATCACCTTTTTTGTCGGAGAAAATGGCAGTGGTAAATCAACTTTATTGGAGGCACTTGCCGTAGCACATGGTTTTAATCCTGAAGGTGGAACAAAGAATTATGTTTTTTCTACGCATGATACACATTCAGAGCTGTGTGATGCGATAAGAATTTCCAAAGGTTATCGGAAGGAAAAGTGGGGGTATTTTCTTAGGGCTGAAAGTTTTTATAATGTTGCAACGAAGGAAGAAGAATATGCAGATCTCGCACATCCTTCTGCCAAATATCATGAAAAATCACATGGAGAGAGTTTTCTCGCATTGGCACAGAACAATCTGCATCCAAATGGCTTGTATCTTTTTGATGAGCCGGAAGCTGCATTATCCCCACAGAGACAGCTTACATTGTTGATGCAAATATATAGTTGTGCAAAAGAGGGAGCACAGTTTATTATAGTTACGCATTCGCCGATTTTGTTAGGAATACCAGATGCAGATATCTATTGTTTTGATAATGGACGCATACATCTGTGCGAATATGAGGATACAGAGAGCTACCAGGTAACAGAAATGTTTATAAACAACAGGCAGATGCTGTTGGATAGATTACTAACAGATTAGATAATAAAGAAATTGACAACTTCAAGTTTGTAACGAAGGTATTTGCGATGAAAGGAATTAAGATTGAGTTATTGGGGATTGCAATAATACCTTTAGGAATTGCTGTGACAACAAATAATTTTTGGGGATATGTCCTAGGTGTTTTTGGATTTGGCGTCGCTGTAGTTGACTGTTTTCTAAAAGATAATCACTGATAACTTCTTGTTTGAAAAATTGAGAAAACGTAATATTGAACAAAAAAGAAATGCACAGTTCTTAGCTTATCGTGAACTGTGCATTTTTGTAAATAAATACTTTTAATTAGCCGATTACGGCATCCTCTGCTGTAAAATGTTCCAGAGAATTTTCTTTTACCTGAATGCAGATATAAGTAATTCCAGAAATATCGGATGCAAAAAACTGACGCTTTGCAGCAGGTGCGATTTTTAGCCAGTCTCCAGCTGAAAGGTTAATTTCTTCTCCATCAATTATGGCTTTGCCGTTACCTGAAAGAATTCCATAGATTTCTTCATTTTCTTTATGAGAATGAACAAATGGGACATTTGCTCCTGCAGGTAGTTCGTTTAAACTGATTTCTGCACCTGTTAAAGACAACTTTTCATGCAGCTCAATTCGGTTTTCCTTTCCAATAGTTGTTTTTGTGTAATTTGCCATAATAGTACCTCCATAGTTAATTTGTAGTTTCTGGTTGCTTGGTATTAGTATAGTGTGAGACACATACAAAAACAAGTACGCACCTTTTTGTAACTGTACACTCAAAAATGAATGTGTTACAATAGACTCGGAGGTGAGAATTATGCGAGCAAAAGAAGAATTACCGGAATGCCCAGTTGCAACAGCAGTATCTCTTATCGGAGGAAAATGGAAACTGCTGATTTTGCGTAACTTGAAAGAGCGTCCATGGAGATTCAATGAGCTACAACGAAGTATAGATGGTATTTCACAAAAGGTTTTGACAGATAGTTTAAGACAAATGATGAGTGATGGGCTGGCATATCGCCACGATTACCATGAGCAGCCACCGAGAGTTGAATACGGCTTAACGGAACTCGGAACAAAAATGCTTCCAATTGTTAATTCACTTGCTGATTTTGGTAACTACTATAAATCAATTATTGAACAGAATTAAGGACGTTAGTATTTGAAAAGCTTGAACAATTCCAGTTGATATTTCACATATTTTAGGAAATTTAATAACTGTTATATTTGATTATCAAATTCTTCGCAAACCCTTGAAAATACTAAGTTTGTAGCAAGTGAACTTTCCCTTACTCTTTCCCTTGTGTTACATTTTCCCATTGCTTTTCATGAACCTTAATATGGGAAAAATTAAGGGAAAGAAAATTTCATAACACAATATAACATATAACAATAACGACATGGTGAACTGATTGAAATGTTTTCGATATTTAACTCTGTAACTGATTATCAAAAGAAAATGGAGATAAGATACGATGAGAACAATTTATGCAGAATATAATATAAACCACGATAGTATTGATGTTTACACAAGTGCTGGATATATGCTTCGCATTGATTGCTGGGAAGCTGAAAAAAATTTAAAAACCACATATGGATCAGAATGTGCGCTTACTTCATTGGCTGTGGATGAGCCTTTGGAATATGCAAGATTATATCTTGATGGCAATTTACAGATGTGGGTGGATACAGAAGATTCATTAGAACTTTATTAAGCAAGAAGTGAGATAGTGTTGTAGGGAGTTTCCTGTAGTTAAAGATACCACACCCGATATGATGAACCCACGCTTATACACTACCAGCTATGATAAAAGAAAGGACAGCAATTTGACACTGCTGTCCTTTCTTTTATAAAATTGCAGTACACAGAAAAAAGCTGTAAAATGAAAAATATATTTGTCCTTGTAACAATTCTCGGACATTTGCCTGTTATACTATCTGCAAAAAGAAAAGGAAGTGATAATATGAAGCATATTTTAATTGTCGAAGATGATAATCTTTTGAATAAAACGCTTACTTATAATTTGGAATTGGACGGTTACACAATAACTTCTGTTCTGAATGCAAGGACAGCCGCTGAATCATTAAAAACAAACATTTTTGATTTGGTATTGCTGGATATAAATTTACCAGACGGAAATGGTTATGACCTATGCCGTCTTATCAAGCCAGAGCATCCTGATACAGTAGTTATATTTCTAACTGCCAACGATCAGGAAAGCAATCAGATACGGGGATATGAAGCTGGTGCAGTGGATTATATCACGAAACCTTTTTCGATTAGTGCTTTGCAGCGAAAAATCAAAGCCATGTTCGCTATGTTGGAGCATCACAAACCAGCTAAGGATATTTACGAGGATGGTAGCTTGTTTCTGGATTTTTCGGAACAATTTGCAAGTTTGAACGGGAAACCATTAGCACTTTCTGCGATGGAATATAAAATGTTGAACCTATTTCTTAAAAATCCGAAGCAGGTACTTACTCGCCAACAATTTTTAGAAAAACTGTGGGATGTTGATGAAAAATATGTAGATGAACATACCCTTACTACTTCTATCAGCCGTATTCGCAGTAAGATTGAAGCGGATGGCGACACATATATCAAAACGGTTTATGGTATGGGGTATCAATGGACAGGAGGCGAAAAGAAATGAATCTGAATAACCTTTCTGCTAAGAAAATTTGTAGACTGGTTAGTGCTGGCATGGTTTTCTCTATGCTGGTAATTACCGGTATTTTCGGCGGTATAATGCAGGATATACGAATTTTTATAGTGGGTGGAACATTGACACTCTGTGCGTTTTTCTGGATTTGGCTATTGGTGCTGATTTTTGGAAAACGCCTTTCTCATTTTACTTCTAATTTGTGCCGGACGCTGGACAACATGATTGATGGAAACGAGGAATTACAAAAGTCAAATGATAGTGAAACTCTTTTTGCCCGTATCAACCACCGCTTAATTCGGTTGTATGAGATTATGCAGAAAAACCGGCACAAGGTAGACATGGAACGACAGGAGCTTCAAATGCTGATTTCTGATATTTCACATCAAGTTA
Source organism: Coprococcus sp. AM11-30B (assembly GCF_027674365.1). NCBI lineage: Bacteria > Bacillati > Bacillota > Clostridia > Lachnospirales > Lachnospiraceae > Coprococcus > Coprococcus sp. AM11-30B. Next base: position 5,664 of record NZ_JAQDVB010000040.1, read on the forward strand.
AAACGCCTGTCAGCAATTTGCAAATGGTAACGGACACACTTTTAACAAAGCCTGTTTCAGAAGAAGAACGGATGGACTTTTTACAAGGCATACGTAGTCAGACTGATAAACTGGATTTTCTGTTCCAAGCACTGGTTAAAACGTCCCGGTTGGAAACCGGAGCAATACGATTAGAAAAGAAAGACAGCAGCTTATTCCATACGCTTGCACAAGCCATGAGCAGTATTGTATATGCCGCAGAGAAAAAAGAAATTGCTGTATCCGTGGATTGCCCGGAAAATTTGATAATCTCCCATGACAGCAAGTGGACAAGCGAAGCCCTTTTCAATCTGCTGGACAATGCAGTAAAATACACTCCGTCAGGTGGAAAGATTTCTGTATCAGTGGTTCAGTGGGAAATGTACGTAGAGGTCAAAGTGACCGACACCGGCAAGGGCATTTCAGAAAGCAATCAGGCTGCCATCTTCCGGCGCTTCTATCGTGAGGAAGAAGTACACGATCAACAGGGTGTGGGAATAGGTTTGTATTTGGCTCGTGAGATTGTAACAAGGCAAGGGGGCTATATCAAGGTTGTTTCAGAGCTGAGGCAAGGCTCAGAATTTTCTATTATGCTTCCTGTAAGGTAAGATATAACCACTTTTTTTGAAATGTCCGAGCGTTGTAACATTTCACTCTGATTTTCGATAAAAATTTTTTCTATCTCGGACATTTGTGTAACATTTGTGGTTTACAATGGCTTTATCAACAGATAGAAAGCCTTGAAAGGAGCATTTGAATATGAGCATTTTACAAACAATCGACTTAAAGAAGTATTACGGCACAGAACCAAATATTACTCGTGCCCTTAATGGTGTAAATTTTACTGTGGAACAGGGAGAATTTGTTGCCGTAGTTGGAACTTCCGGCAGCGGTAAGTCTACATTGCTTCACATGATGGGAGGACTTGATACCCCCACTTCCGGCAGCGTGATTGTACGGGGAGAAGAACTCGCAAAAAAGAATGATGATGAATTGACAATTTTCCGCCGTCGTAACATCGGATTTATCTTCCAAAATTATAATCTGGTTCCGATTTTGAATGTATATGAAAATATCGTCCTGCCTGTGGAACTGGATGGCGATACAGTAGACCAGAAATTTATGGACGAAGTTGTGTATATGTTGGCTTTAGAAGATAAACTGGAAAATATGCCGAACAATCTTTCAGGCGGTCAACAGCAACGTGTAGCGATTGCACGAGCTTTAATTACGAAGCCTGCGATTATCCTTGCTGATGAACCGACCGGAAATCTTGATAGCAAGACCAGTGCAGATGTGTTAGGGCTTTTGAAGCATACCAGCGGAGAATTTAATCAGACCATTGTAATGATTACTCACAACAACGAGATCGCTCAACTCGCAGACCGCATTGTACGGATTGAAGATGGTAAAATTGTTGGCTAAAGGAGGTGGGAATTATGAATTATCCTTTTGAAAATGATACCAGTGCAGTAATTAAAAAATTAGCACGAAAAAGTGTGCGTTTTGATAAGAAGAAAAACTTATTTTGCCTTTCGGCAATTATTGTAGCCGTTGCTATGATAATGATGTCGTTGCTCACAGTGCAAAATATCATTTATCAAAATCAGAAAGAAATCGAAGGATTACATCAAGGGATTTTCTTTGACATTACGCAGGACAGTAAAGAAAAGTTGTTAGCAAACGAAGAAGTAAAAAGTGTAGGACTTTCCTGTAATATCAAAACAGTGAAAGAAAATTCTAAAGAACTGTCTCTGATTTATTATGATGATGACATGCTTAGTTTGATTCCTGCCTTTGACGGAAAATATCCAGAGAAAGCAAGTGAAATTGCTGTTACAGATGCCTTTTTTGCCAGTGAAAATAAGTCTCCGGAAATCAACGCCATAGTTCAGTTGAATCTGGATGGTACTTTGAAGAATTATACTATTGTTGGTATTTATCATGATAAAACTTCTACCGCTTATCCTGTTTTTGTTTCACTTGAAAAATGCCGGGAATTACGTGGAAATAACCTGCTTAATGGATATGTTTGGCTTGAAAATGCAGATACCCTTACAAAAGACGAAGCAACAGAAATATTATCTCAAATTTCAGAGGAGACTGGACTGAATAATTGGACAGTCAGCAGTTACTATGATTATGTAAATACAACTTTGTCCTTCAGTAATTATGCGGTATATGGTGTAGTTGCTGCCATTTTGTTTTTAGCTGCCGCACTTGTAATTTACAGCATTTTCTATATTTCGGTTGGACAAAAAGTTGCTGAGTTCGGACAGCTTCGGACAATAGGGGCAAGTAAAAAGCAAATTTATAAAATAGTTCTTAAACAGGGTTATATGCTTGCAGTTCCGGGGATTTTAATTGGTAGTATCATGGGAACGATCATCAGCTATTGTCTGCAATCAAAAGGCTGGTCAGTATTTGCATTTATTGTTTCTCTATGTGGCGCATGCCTTTTTGGAATACTGCTTGTTTATATTAGTGTTCGTAAACCAGCAAAAATTGCAGCGAATACTTCTCCAATTTCCGCCCTGAAAAATCCAGTGGGAATTGTAAATTACCGCACTCACAAAAGACATCGTATTACGCCTGTATATTTAGCGAAAATCAGCTTTTCCAGAAACAGAAAAAAATCTCTATTGACCATTTTATCATTGGGACTGTGCGGAGTTATATTTTTCCTTGCAGCAAGTTATCAGAGTTCTTTTAATGCCGAGAGTATGGCTCGTTATTGGGATATGAAGTACGGAGATTTCAAAATCAGCATTGATTTAGAAAACGAAAGTGAAAATTTGGATGCTCTCTTGCAGAAAGAATATTTTTCTGATTATGTAAAGCGTGTTGGAGATATAGAGGGAGTTAGCAATATATTTACTTATGCTACCGTACCAGTTGATTTCTCAACAGACAATGATATTTCAGATAGCACCTTGATGCTCGGCTATAATGAAAAGGATTTGGCGTCGCTAAATGCAGCGGTTTTGTCTGGAAATATTACTGATGATACAGAATTAGTTGTAAGTGATCCCGAACGTATTTATGATGTTTACCATTGGAAACCTCAAATTGGGGATACTGTGACCTTTAATTTCAAAAATCATAGTGGTAAAACAATAACAAAAGCATTCAAAATTGGTGCAATCACTTCCAGCAATGATGGAATGGGTGGCTATATTTTCAGAATGCCGGAAAATATGCTCAAAGAACTTGCAGGTTATGACTGTACATACGCAATCGAAATACAAGCAGAAACTGAATATCAGGAGATAATCGAGCAAGAACTCAAATTACTCGTTTCTGACAATAGGGATGTTCGCTTACAAACCCTTCAAGATTTTATTGTAGAACACCAATCAGACAATCGTGCAGGTTTTACATTAGCTTATGCGATTGCAGCCATCTTGTGGATATTTGCGGTCATCAATCAAATCAATCTTACTGTGACAAATCTTTTATCACAGAAACAGGAAATGGGCACACTAAAATCTATTGGTATGACAAATAAGCAGTTGAAGCAAGCATTTATGATGGAAGGTCTTTTTACTACTTTGATTGCATTGCTTATAACTGCTGTTGTTGGAATCCCCGGCGGATATGCAATCGGTATATTTTTGAAAAATGCAGGCATGTCTACGGGATTTGTATTTCCGGTTGTTGCTTTTACTCTTTTTGCTGTTGCTATGTTTATGCTTGAAAGTTTGATGACAATATTGCTTATTCATTCATGGAAGAAGCAATCTGTTATTGCAATAATGCGAAATTGATGATAGAAAGCTTTTCATATCTCGGTCAGCTCCACAATTACATTACTCTGCTGATACAGCCAGTCCGTAAATTCTTTCGGGCTGGCTGTTCCTGTTTTTACAGCCTTTTTTCTCTGTAATACTTCTTTTCATACAGTAAATTTTCACTAGGCTGGTATGGAGTAATTTTACTGTCTATACAGTAAGTTGAAAATACTAATATGGTCTTTTTTCTAACCAAACTTTAAGATAACATCTAATTCCAACATATGCGCCCTGCGAAAGTACGAAAAGCAATAGAAGATTTACTGACAGTACTTTTTTGATTGATTCTCCAAAATAAATGACAATAGCAACACTTGTCAGTATCATTAGTAGAGTAATAACATCCCAACAGTTTTTCTTATATAATTCTATAACCTTTATTTCTATCAGTATCGCCAGCATCCCTGTTCCTGCCATACATATTCCTACAATCAATATTAGCAATAACCAATATACCATTCCGGCTATAAAAGCATTTGGAATTTTTGTACTAATCTGTGCCGCAGAATGCCCGGCATCAATCGTCCATCCGACAAAGGTTTGTATGAATGATGCTAAATCATTGAAGAATGATTTACAATCGACAAGGAACATATCTGACTGTACTGCCTGAAAAAGAGTGGTTGTCAACGAATACCATGCAAGAAGGAACAAGGTTGTTTGGAACATTACCGTTTTTGCTTTATACTGTCCTGCAAGTCGCTCTTTTTGTGTTTCGTATTTTGCTTTTGCATTCTGATAGGCTGTCCGGTTACAGGCTTCACATTTTTCATAGAGTACCGGCTTTTCTACCGGTATTTCTACGATTTTCTGATGTGTCCGGGCATAATCCCGTTCCTGTGTTAAATAGCATATTTTATCTTGACATTCCTCTATCATGACGTTTGCGCTTCGCAACTTCTCTTTCTCGATCCGCAATGCTCTGTCTGCCAGCTTCAAGTCGTTCTTTAATGCTTGAATATTCCCGGCTCTGTTCTCTTTGTTTAATTTCTCGTTCAAGGTCAGAGATTCGCTGAGCTGCGTCTTCAGTTCCACGATAAGCTGTTCTTTCTGTTCTAGTTCTTCTTGTATCTCCTCGGTCAAGAGCAGAAGTTCTTCCAACTGTTCGGCGTTCTTTGATTCTCTGGATTCGTTCATCTATATCACGTCCTTTCTCTATCTGCTGTTCCAGTTCAGCAATTCGGTGTTCTGTTTCAGTAATAAACTGTTTTCGCTGTTCAGCTTCTGTGCCAATTTCTGCCATTGCTGATTTTCGTTTTCCAAAAGCTCTATCTTCGTTTTCTGTTCTTCCATCTTGGAAAGCAGTTCCTCGGTATTTGGCAAAATGTTGAGCAGCTCGGTTAACTCGTTGTTTAATTTTTGTAATTTCTGATTCTGTTTTTGCATAAGAGAGAGTTGAGTGTCCCGGTTCTGCATTTCCAGAATCATTTCTGCCATTAGGTTCTGCTGTTCTTCGATTTGACCAATCATGGATTCCATTAAGGGTATAATTTCCCGGCTTTCTTCTAATGTCATTTAATCGCTCCTTCCATAATGATAATGCACCCGATACTTTCCCAAAGGTGTTTAGTATCTTTTGCAATAACGTGTTTTGTTGTTTTATGATTTGATTTTCCGCTACTTTCCACGAGCCTTTTATTTCCTGCCCGGCAAAAAACTTTTGTTCAATCTTTCTTGCGTCAGCTCCTTCATGGATGGTAGGAATCTGGAGTTTTCCCTGCTTTTCATAAGAACGATGATCAACTTGATTATGCAAAGGCAGATGTTCATTACATACCTTTGCCCATTCACTCCGCCACAGTTCACAATTTTTTGGATTGTTCCATCCAGTAGCATCGGTCAGCACCCGTTTCCATTGCAGGCGGTTTCTTGCTCCAATCTTCTGGATTCCGTTTTCGTCTAATACAGGGATACGGATTCCATGACGGTCAGGGTTTTTCTTATCCTGCCACCAGTTCGGATGGGATTCATCAATCACGATATTTCCGTTTTTATCTCTGACAAAATCCCAATCCTTGACTTCTTTCTTTCCCCAAGAATGATCCGGGTTAAAAGGACGCATAGTTAGAAGCAGATGGACATGGGGGTTGCCATCCCCTTTGTCGTGGATACTCCAATCAGCGCACATTCCTCTATCTACAAAAGTTTTTTGGATATAGTCGGTTGTATATTGAATTTGTTCCTGTCTGCTCCATTCTTTGGGGAGGGCAAATTCAAATGACCTGCCAAGTTGGGCATCTGCATTTTTTTCAATCTTCAATACCTCATTCCATAACCTCTGTTTTTGAAATGTGATTTTAAATTTTTTTATAGCAGCTTCTTTATCTTCTGACCTTTTGTATCGGACAGACTTTTGAAAGCGTTTTATATTTTCCTCTGGTACTATCTGCCATTCAGAAGGTGCGTTTTCGCACATCATCAGACTGGTGTAGACCACTTCTTTTTTAGAAGTGTAATAACTGATACTCCCGGTTTCTTCGTTTTTCATCACATCCCCATTGAGATATGCAGAAGCGGAGATAACAGATTTTCCTTTACTTCGTCCGACTATTTTGATTGTGTAATGAAAAATCGCCATGTCTGGATTCCTCCTTTCTGCACATCCGGCATAGATTTCCGGCAACATTGCTTTCAATTTTAGAAAAAGCAGCATTGCCGGAACGCCCTCTGCGTAAGAGTGCCCTGCGCATAGCAGTCTGCATGGAATGCGCCCCTCTGGCGAAGAGTGCCTCCTGCGGCATGAGCAGGTCTGGCTGAAAGCCCCGCCGACGGAACGAGCCCGGCAAGCGTGAGCG
>NZ_JAQDVB010000041.1:0-11537 GCF_027674365.1 Coprococcus sp. AM11-30B
TAAACCGGAATTCCACCGGCTTGACTACACACCCTTAGCTGGGCGCACAACTGGAATTTCATGAATTATCGCTTGCCTTAAACTTGCTGACACAAATCATTTAGTTTCCAATCCACTCAAATAGAATTGATATAACAAATACACCAGAGAAAATATACCAATTAACAAATACGCCACATTTTCTTTTAAAGATACTAGATACGATGAGAATACAACAAAGCCAATAACCTTGATTACCGCTTTAATTTTTCGATTTTCAATCTTATCAATTTTACAACAAATAAAACGTACTCCAATAACCATAGGAGAAAATAAGATTGCAATCAAAATTAATATAATATTTTGCTTATTAAAAATAAGCTTTGATAACTGTTTTTTCTCATTATCCTTGATGTCCAAATACTGGTATAGCAATATAAGAGAGGCTTGGTCAGGAACACTTTTTCCCAATTCCCATTTCGAAATTGTCTGTCGCGTAACAAAGACAACATCAGCCAGTTGTTGTTGGGTTAAGCCCTTTTCAATTCTGGCTGATTTAATCAAATCTGATATTTCCATAGTTGTACTCCATTTATTATCTGTTTTTAATAGTGTCGCATAATGTTATTGCTAAACAAGCAACTATTACAAGAAAACTCATCTGATGTTTAATAACAACGCAAAATAGGCTAATTGCCAATAACATACCGATAAAAGCAATCATACTATACTTGTATATCCTAGGATGTTTTTGGGATAATGCATTCGATATTTTTACAATTACTGCTATCATAGGAATAATTAATACCCCCATAACACCAAATAAAATTCCAGTTGCAACAACACTCATTTTGTTTTTCTTTAATTCCTTCAACATAAAAAGAACCTCCTTTGTTTTTGATACTTTGATATTAAAAAAGAATTCTTTTTATGTCACGCAACGCTTGTGAAAACAGGCGCAACGGTAACGATTTTCATTCTGATCATCGAAAGCAAAATTCCGATTGAGATTTCACCTGTTTTAAGCAATTTAACAACTGTTATATTTTGTTATTAAATTCTCCGCAAACCCTTGAAAACACTGAATTTATCACAGGCGAGCTTTCCCTTATTGTTTCCCTTGTGTTATATCGTTCCACCAGTGTTTACGAACTCTGATAAGGGAAAATACAAGGGCACAAGAGGTCCGGTGGACCTCTGCTCTGTGCCGACCGAAGCGGCAGCGGAGACCAAAAAAATTATATAAAATAGTATAACATAAAATAAAAGTGACATGGTGAACTGATTGAAATGCTTCTGATTTTTGTAGCAAATAATTGATTGAACGATAAGGAGATAAGATACGATGAGAACAATATTTGCAGAATACAATCCCGGACGAAACAGCATTGATGTTTATACCTCTGTTGGCTATATGCTCCGCATTGACTGTTGGGAAGCTGAAAAGGACTTAAAAACCACATCAGGATCAGACTGTGCATTAAACGCACTCGCCATTGATGATCCTCTTGAATATGCAAGATTATATCTTGATGGAAATTTGCAGATGTGGGTAGATGCGGAAGACTCATTAGATATTTTTTAATTTTTAAACAAATACAACAGTTTAAATAACTATTAGCTACAATATTTCCGGAAAATTCATCATGGGATAAAGTTGGCTGGGTAATTTCAAATCTTTCCAAAAGTTTACACCCGCACTTTTCTCCATCCGACAGCATCTGTACAATTTCCAGCCGGTTCGCATCGCCCAAAGCCTTGCATATCAAAGCCACATCCATTGCATTCATATTGACACCTCACATTGATCATTGTCTATGTTCAATATAATATATACATAGATATTTGCCAATGTATGTGTTTTAAAAAAGAGAATCAAGTTTTTGATTCTCTTCATACATTCATTATAGCTTTTATCATCCATTTTATTTGCCCCAAACAGCCGCTGCATTCGACCTTACAAGCAGTTCTTCCACAGGCAGACCAATCGGACAAATATCATGACAAGATAACGACTTCCCGCATCCCTCAAAATATTTCTTCTTATATTCAGCAGAAATCTCATTCAAATGAGTGCTTTCCTGTTCTTCATTCAGAATCCGAAATGCGTTGACTGCAGCAACAGCACCTGCGAAAGTCCCATTTGCAGAGAAGTTAGGACACACTTCAAGGCAGCAGCCACACATCAGACAGCGTGCCGACTGGTATCTCGGTTCATGTGTCCACGGATTCATATAAGCTTCACTTTCAAGCCAAAGGTTCAGTTTTTTCAAATTTTCAAACAGAATTGACCGGTCAACGATCAAATCTCTTACAAGCGGAAATTTGCTTAAAGGTTCCAAGGTGATTGTAGAACCTTTTAACGTATGTAGAAATGTAGAGCATGCCAGCCTCGGACGTTCGTTAATCAGCATGGCGCAAGCCCCACATTTTCGCACCATACAGCTACATTCCCAGCTGATGGGAGTAACTATATTCCCTGAATTATCTTTCAAAGGGGTTCTACTGTTCAATTCCTTTAGAACATTGGCAACAGAGCTGTTTTTGCTTCCGTCAAACTCAAATTCCTGCCAATAACTGTCTGATTTCTGACTCTCCTGCCGCCTGATTCTTATTTTATATACCAAGTGAATCACCGCCTTTCTGGAACAGGTACAAAGGAAATCTGTATCTGCTTTCCATCAAATCTGGCTACCGTTGTTTTAAGGTAATCATCGTCATTGCTCTTCGGATAATCCTCCCGCCAGTGTGCACCACGGCTTTCTTTTCTTGCAAGAGCACTCTTTAGAACTGCCATGCCAAGCAATGGAAGATTTCCTGTCAGCGCTTGTACCGTTTGAATCCCATTTAACAACGTATTCTCATTTCTGACAACGCCCATAGTATCCTGCATCACTTTGTTTAATTGCTTTATTTCTGAAATTTGAGACGCTGGTGGAAAATCTATCTGTGTCGCACAAGATAGATCTACTACATCTGCCTGTTCACATGCTGATTTTGCCGCAACACGTCCTCCGTATAACGCTCCTAACAGAGAATTTCCACCAAGACGGTTGGCACCATGATATTGGGCACAGCATTCTCCGGCAGCGTAAAGATTCTGAATCGGCGTTCTGTGCTGCTCATCCACCAGAATGCCTCCCATAAAATAGTGAATTCCCGGTAAAACAGACACCGGTTCCTTTCGTATATCTTTATGCAGATAGGTCATACAATCGTCTGCCAGACCAGATAGCTTATTTGAAATAATCTCCTCCGATATTTCCGTCATGTCAAGAAATACCTCTGATTCATGGCTGACCTTCCATATCTCTCTGGCGGTAATATCTCGTGGCATCAGATTTCCAAGCTCCGGGTATTTTTCCTCCATGAAATACCATTGTTTTCCATCTTTCATGGCAAACAACCTGCCACCTTCCCCTCTGGCCGCCTCGCTGATGAGCATGCGTTTTCCACCACATTTCACAGTTGTCGGATGGTACTGGATCATCTCGCCATTTGCCAGAGGAACACCAAGCCGGAACAATTCTGCGGTGACTTCTCCTGTATTGCTCAGCGAACCCGTTGTATTTCCAAACAATCCGTGCATACCACCGGTGGCAACAATAACCGCATCCCCCGGTAATTCCACAGTCTCCTGACTGTATTCATCCCTGATTACGCAGCCACAACAAATATTGCCACACAGACGAAGTGTTAGGAAAGAATGATGGCTGAACCGTTCTACCATACCAGATGCTTCTTTCCTGCGAACAGCGTCTATCATAGCTGTCATGATCTGCTTCCCGGTATCGCTCTGTGCAAAAGCAGTCCGTTTCTTTTTCTGCCCGCCAAAATTTCGCAGATCCACATCATCATAGCCACTCATGTTAAATTTAACTCCAAGTTTTAGCAGCCAGTGCACCAGCTCCGGTGCTGCCTGTGTCATTCCCCAAACTGCATTTGGATCTGCCAGACCACATGCTGCCTTTATTGTATCTGTAAAATGTTCTTCGGGACTGTCGTTTTCATCTTTTGTATTCAAAGCTGCGTTGATACCGCCCTCCGCCATAACAGACTGTGCCCGCTCTGACGGAAGGGAGGAAACCAGTTTTACATTACATCCATTTTCCGCTGCCTGCAAAGCCGCTGAAAGTCCTGCCAGTCCAGCACCTATAATAATAATTGTCTTACTCATAGATATTGCCACCCAATATAATAGAAACTAACTGCGCCCGCTATAAACAGAAGGAGCACCGAAAGAATCAAATATATATCACCCCTTCGTTCTTTATAACTGATGATTCCCAGCGATACGAGCAATGAGCGGATATTGATAAAAATATGAACAAAGATTGCCGCCACGAACAAAAGCTGAGTTACCATCTTTACCGTTGTAAAAGGGAACAAAATATATGTCCCATTCTGCACCTTTCCAAACAAGCCAATATGGAAGAACAGCAGGATCAGTATTGCCAGCCCACTGGCTCGTCTCGCCCAGAATATGGCGTTCTGTTTCAGATACATTTTTCCGGATTGCTTCGCTGTCTGTAAACTCTGAACTGTCAGGATGACACCAATCACCGTATGCACAACAAGAATACCAACACCAATCCATGCAAGAAGTTTCCCTGCGCTACTTCCAACTCCGTTCAGCATAAAGCTTCCCATGATTCCATGAATCATAAAAATGAGAAGCATTAAAACAGACAAAATCGTATTCCATTTTCTCATAAATTCCCGCTCACCTCATTTCTTCGCTGTCCATGATCATATAGTCCATCTGTGTTAGCGTTGTAACGTCAATAAAATCATCCGATGCCAGGAATACATCATACTTTCCACTTACCACTCTTGATAGCATCATTGTGTTACTGTACTCTTTCAGATCTACGAAAAAACCGGCCTGTTTCAACTTGTCACAGAGTTTCTTAGCATAACTGACAAGCGGATAATCCGTCTCAGATACATATAACCGAAAACTAATGTCCGTTTTCATGAGATCTGTTTCATTTGTTTCCGAATCGTCCAGTGCCAATTCTTTTAATTTATTCCGGGTGTTCTCGTTGTCGAGACCATCTGACATCATATTAATACCGAGAACATAAGAGCCTTCCAACTGTGCGGCGGCTTGAGCCGCCTTTTTTGACTTCGGTGTTGCTCCTGTGACTGCATCAATCATAGAAGGCGGTGAGTGCAAAAGTGCACCGAAACCTGCAAGAAAAACAATTGTAACTGCTAACAGAATCAATTTCCGTTTCACATTGCCACCTCGTTTCTTATTTTTTCAAAATCCTCATTGCGTTCAAGACGGCAATTATGGTAACGCCTACATCACCAAATACAGCTTCCCACATTCCCGCAATACCAAGAGCGCCAAGAATCAGGAACACACTCTTAATCCCAAGAGCAATCACTATATTCTGCATGACAATCTGTTTTGTCGCTTTTGCTACTTCAATCGCGTCCACCAGCTTAGACGGTTCATCTGTCATCAGAACTACATCTGCTGCTTCAATGGCCGCATCCGAACCAAGCCCACCCATTGCAATACCAACATCTGCACGGGCAAGGACAGGAGCGTCATTGATACCATCACCAACAAAAGCCAATTTGCTTCCCGGTCTCTTTTTACTATCTAAAAGCTCAACCTTTTCCACTTTTTGGTCAGGAAGCAGCTGTGCATAATATTCATCCAACTGCAATTCTTCTGCAACGGACTTCCCAATTTTTTCATCATCACCGGTAAGCATGACTGTTTTTTCCACGCCGATATGTTTCAGGTCAGAAATTGCTTTTTTACTGTCCGGCTTCACTTCATCTGTTATCAAAATACATCCTGCATATTGACCATCTACAGCCAAATAAACTTTTGTACCTGCGTTTTCACAGGTTGTGTACTCTATACATTCTGTATCCATAAGTTTCGTATTGCCAGCAAAAACTTTCTTTTCCCCTGCCATTACACTGATTCCATATCCTGAAATTTCCTTATAATCAGAAATCACTGACTGATCAATTTCTTTTCCATAAGCAGCAAGAATGGATTTTGCAATAGGATGGTTAGAAAAACTCTCTGCCTCTGCTGCATACTCCAGAACCTGTTCTTTTGAAAATCCATTTGCAGGCAAAATATCCGTCACATTGAAAACACCTTTTGTAAGTGTTCCGGTTTTATCGAACACAATAACGCTGACATTATTAAGTGCCTCTAAATAATTGCTTCCTTTTACAAGAACACCTCGTTTAGATGCTGCACCAATGCCGCCGAAGAAAGTCAGCGGGATTGAAATAACCAATGCACATGGACAAGATACCACAAGGAAAACAAATCCTCTGCGAATCCACTCTGTCCAGCCTCCGCCAAGAATGATCGGTGGCAGAATCGCCAGAAAAGCTGCTAAGATTACAACCACAGGTGTATAATAACGTGCAAATGTAGTAATAAAATTTTCTGTTGGTGCTTTTCGGCTTGACGCATTTTCCACAAGATCAATAATCTTTGAAGCCGTAGATTCACCAAATGCTTTTGTTGTCTTAATCATTAAGACACCCGTCTGATTCATACAACCGGAAAGTGCTTCGTCTCCTTTATGAACACTTCTCGGAACTGATTCTCCTGTTAAGGCGCTTGTATCCAGCATAGAATCTCCATCCAATACCACACCGTCTAATGGAATTTTTTCACCAGGCTTTACAATAATAATCTCACCAATGGAGACATTTTCTGGAGATATGGTAATCAATTCCCCATTTCTTCTTACTGTAGCAGAATCTGGACGTATATCCATTAAGTCTGATATAGATTTTCTTGAACGCTTAACAGCCAATGACTGAAAAAATTCACCTACCTGATAGAATAGCATAACAGCAACTGCTTCTGGATATTCACCAATGACAAAAGCTCCAATCGTAGAAACACTCATCAAAAAATGTTCATCAAATACACGCCCCTTTGAAATGTTCCTCACAGCCTGCCATACAACATCTCCACCAAGAATAACATAAGAAACAATGAGAAAAGCTAACTCGATAGGCAGTGGCACTTTCGCAAAAACAGTCAATGCCATACCAATGGCATAGATTGCTGCACCAGTCGCTAAACGAACTGTCAACTTCTTATCCTCATTGTTATAGGATTCATTGGCCTCCTGCTTTTTTTCCGGTATATAAGATTCCTGTACAATTTCAGAAACTTCCACATCTGGCTCATGGCTATGAACAATCGTTTCAATCTGACTGGCTATCGTATCTGCGGCTGTCTGAGTAACATTGATTGTAAGCGTCTGCTTCATCAGATTTACCACTGAGGATTGCACTCCATCCAACTCTCCGATTTCTTTTTCAATTTTTGCGGAACAATTTGGACAGTCCAACCCTTTTAATAGAAATATGCGTTTCATGATAATCTCCTTATAATTTGTTTAATTGTTCAATTACTCAACTATAATATTAAAAAATATTATTTCTGCCAAAGATGCTCAAATCCCTTGTCAATAATCTCTTTCACATGATCATCTGCCAGCGAGTAGTAAACTATCTGTGCTTCTTTACGGAATTTTACCAGATTCGCTAGGCGTAATGCCTTTAACTGATGCGAAATTGCAGATTTTGTTACCCCCAGTAGCACTGCAAGATCACATACACACATCTCACTCTGTTCTAGAGCGTGTAAGATTTGTACTCTAGTTCCATCTCCAAATAGCTTAAACAAAGAAGCCAACTGGATATAATCATCTTTTGGCTGCATCTTGGATTTCACATCATTCACAATATCCTCATGAATTACATCGCAATTACAAATATAAGACGTTTTTGACATATATTCACCTCCAAATAATAATAGTTGAACAATTACTCAACTATTATTATACTTATTTTTAAATTTATGTCAATAAGCTGATGTTAGTTCCACATAAATTTTACAATTAAAACCAGCTCTTTATTCTTTTTTTAATCTTTTTTTCCCAATATACCGTTTTGGCTTTCTTGTCACACTTCCTGTAAATTCCGAGTTGTCTCTATCTTTATCTTTTAATTATACACAGGATTTGAATCTTTTTCTACTTATCTATAATCAAAAAATCCTCTCGAACAATCCTCTTCCTTGTATTATAAAACCGCTTTCATAAAGTTTTTCTTCTTTTTCAGAATACCTGCGTATCACTACGAATATTCCGACTGTCAAAATCACTCCAAATACGATTCCTGCCAGAATTCCATTCGTCCCCATTCCATAACTCTCATTCAGATAATAAGATGGCAGGAAAGAAAGGATTGTTCCCACAACCGATGGCGGTATAAATCTTAGAAAATTCTTATAGCATAGGCACTTTACCATTTCCTTGTCTATCATTCCCAACATTCGCAAACTACAAACGACCCTGCTATTTTCTTCCTTCTCTGCCTGGATACGTGAATGAATTAACAGAAACTCAGCCATTATCATAAGCCCTATCACAAATGCCATCAAAAATAATAAAAATTGTCCTGATTTCTTTGCATCCTGGTATTTCTCCACTTTCGAAGACAATTCATAATACGTCTGCTCATCTTCATTCAACTGATTGCTTTCCTGCAGATATTCTTTTACTTCACATACTCCCGCATAAGAATCTTCCCAATTCTGAAACTGAAACAAGTTTGCGATACCAGCACTACCTGTTATATCTGCACTTAATTTTTCGAAATCAGAATCGTTGATGATCAGTGTTTTATCTGCAAAGGTCGGATTTTGATTAAACAGTATCTTTACATCTGTTCCAACAGACTGCAGCTTTCTATCCCCGGGAATCGTTACAGTAGATACTGGCTGTATGTTATGTTCATACCCATCTTCCAGATTGTACTGAAACAAATTCAAAAACTCGCCTTCCTGAATTTGATAATCACATCCAAAATCCCGGTTTATTTCTGTCACAGGAAGGTAATTAAAAACATCATCTCTGATATAGGGAAGCTGAATGACCTGTTCTACAGTAACACCATTTTTCTCCAATATATGAAGGACATCCTGTACTGAAACCTGATTCATTCCATAGATTTCTGAGTACACCATGTCATAGGGAGAATAACTTTTTGCATCCTGTAGAAAAGCCGGATATAAAGTCACACATACCCCCGTAAGCATAACAGATACCGCTATTATGAGAGAGGCTAAAACATACCTACATCCCCATTCTTTCTTGTGTCTGCGGACAAATGACCATTCCACCAGATGAAACCTCATGTAGTTGGGTGCAAGTCTGCATAAGAACGTACCGATCTTTCCTGTTTTTTCTGCCCGATATTGTGCTTTTAGCAGGGTTCCGATTTTATCCAGCATAAGTCTCCCGGCATTCAGGATAAAGGCAACTGCCACCACTACTGTATATAGAACTGCTGTAAGCTTATATGCTTCCGGGCAAAACTGCCATTGCACTCCGTGAACATCTATTGCATAAATGATAACGGAAAAAAATAAAAATGACAGCACAGTTCCTGTCGCAAGTGCTATTGCTAATGCCAGCACGGATATGATCACATTTTCAAAAAGTAAGTTTCTAAACGCTTCCTTCCGGCTCATGCCAAGAGAAAACATCACGCCGTATTCCTGTTTTCTTGATGCCAGAAATGCCTGACACGAAACAGGAAGAAAAAAAACCAGAAACACTGCAGACAGAAAAAATGGAAGATAAATGTTATTGGATATTGATGAATTTACAATCGACGCATTCATAAACGTCCTGTTTGTGGAAATAACTGCAAAACAACAGAATAATGCCGTTGCAGATAAATTGCATAGAAAGTACAATCGATATTTGTAAAAACCAGCTTTCAGCATCTTTCGGGAAATATCAAAAAAGGTCATCTTTTCCACCTCCCAAACCGCACAGCGTTTTCCATATATCTTCTCTGAAATTATCGGCAGTGTTCTCTTTCTTTACTTCTTTTGCCAGATTCCCATCCTGTAGAAAAAGTACCCGGTCACAAAAGGATGCCGTATAAGCATCATGTGTCACAAGCAGAAAGCTGATGCCAGACCGTTGATTCATCTGTTTCATACATCGCATCACATCCCCGGTGGTCTTTCGGTCAAGGCTTCCTGTTGGCTCATCTCCAAAAATAATATCCGGTTCATTGATCAGCGCCCTGCCAATCGCAACTCTCTGTTTCTGACCTCCCGATATTTCCGTAATTCCTTTGTCAGCTAATTTTTCAATGCCGAGCACATCCGCTATTCTTGAAAAACGCTCTTGCTGGATGTCTGCTTCTTTTCGTTCAAGAATGAGTGGTAACAATATATTTTCTTTTACCGTCAAACTCTCCAAAAGCTGGAAATCCTGAAAAATCATTCCCATATGCTTTCTGCGAAAAAATGCCTTCTCTTCTTCCGTAAGCTGTGAAAATGTTTCTCCTCCTATTACGATTTCTCCATCGTCCGGTGTGTCAACCCCGGTCAGCACATGGAGCAGAGTAGTCTTTCCACTGCCGGATGGTCCCATAATAGCAACCATTTCTCCTTTCATAACTTGCAGATTCACATTCTGCAAAATCCGCATAGTTTCTCCTGCAGTTTTATAACTTTTTGAAATATGATTTGCATTTAATACATACATCGAAGTTCCTCCTGATAATAAATTTTAAATTTGATTATCAGAAGTATTTAATCATCCATCCGAACCGATAGACTGCAAAGGGTAACTCCCGGTCTGAAAGAAAACTCACCTTGTCCGAGGTCTTTAAAGCCATCATATACCCAGAGCACCATTATTTCTATTCCACCGAAACATATACACTCATAGAAATGCAAACATATACTTTCGCTTATATCGTTTTCACTATTTGACTTTTCCAAGCATTCCATCTGCTGTATGACTATACTTTCCAAATCCCCTTCTGCATAATATCCACTCCAGAGTCGGAAATTTAGCGACAAAAGTAAAATCAGCATGATGGAACTTAAAACCATAATAGCAACAATTCTCTGTTTTTTTACTGAAATCATATGAATCAAACCCTATACTTCTGCTTTATCATCTGGAATTTATTTTAATAAATATTTTTCAAATGCTTTGTGCGTGTCAAAGTGAACCTCTTTGAAAAATAAAACGAGCCAAATAATAAAAGCCGGAATAGCCATATATGGTGTTAAAAAATAAGACAACACTGCTCCTACTAACATTATGCCAGCCCATGTAAAACACTGATTTTTTATATCACGAGAAATATGAGCTTTATCATACAATGCCTTTTCTTCTTTCGGTAATGAATTAAATCCCGAAACAAATTTAGCCGCTTTTTCTTTAAATATTGCAAATAACACTCCTATAATCACAAATGGAATAACCAAAACTCCACATAGCCAAAACCCTATATTCATAGTATATTCCTCCTTCACAAATACCGATTGAGATTTCACCTGTTTTAAGAAATTTAATAACTGTTATATTTTGTTATTAAATTCTCCGCAAACCATTGAAAACACTGGATTTGTCGCAGGTGAGCTTTCCCTTATTGTTTCCCTTGTGTTATATCGTCCCACCAGTGTTTACGAACTCTGATAAGGGAAAATACAAGGGCACAAGAGGTCCGGTGGA
>NZ_JAQDVB010000042.1:0-502 GCF_027674365.1 Coprococcus sp. AM11-30B
ACACGCAAGAAGATTATACCATGTGCTTCTTCTGATACGCAACCGAGAACTTATGTTTGTGAAGGAAAGGAGAATGTAAGAATGGCAAAATCAACAAAAAGTTATGAAGAACGAATGCTTGAAATGGAAAAGAAGGAACAGGAAAGCCTTGAAAAAGCAAAACGATATGCAGCACAGAAGAAAGAACTTCTAAAACGAAAGAAAGCCGAAGAAAGTAAAAAACGAACCCATAGGCTCTGTCAGGTTGGCGGTGCGGTGGAATCCGTTCTTGGTGCGACTATTGAGGAGGAAGACATCCCAAAGCTGATTGGTTTTCTGAAAAAGCAGGAAGACAATGGGAAATTTTTCTCAAAGGCAATGCAGAAAGAAACAAATACCGATATGGAGGAAGTGTAATGGCGGATGGGATGAGTTTTTCATTCCCTTCATTGCTTTTTCATGAAGGGCGCACTTATGGACAACCAGAGGTCGTCCCAATAAGTTTGCCACAAGTGGCAACCGG
>NZ_JAQDVB010000042.1:512-8726 GCF_027674365.1 Coprococcus sp. AM11-30B
ACAGGAGGCACTCTTCGCCAGAGAGGCGCATTCCATGCAGGCTGCTATGCGCAGGGCACTCTTACGCAGAGGGCGTTCTGGCAATGCTGCTTTTCTAAAATCGAAAGCAATGTTGCCGGAAATCTATACCGGATGTGCAGAAAGGAGGAATCCAGATATGGCGATTTTTCATTACACAATCAAAATAGTCGGACGAAGTAAAGGGAAATCTGTTATCTCCGCTTCCGCATATCTCAATGGGGATGTGATGAAAAACGAGGAAACCGGGAGAATCAGTTATTACACTTCTAAAAAAGAAGTGGTCTACACCAGTCTGATGATGTGTGAAAACGCACCTCCTGAATGGCAGATAGTACCAGAAGAAAATATAAAACGCTTTCAAAAATCTGTCCGCTACAAAAGGTCAGAAGATAAAGAAGCTGCTTTAGAAAAATTCAAAATCACATTTCAGAAACAAAGATTATGGAATGAGGTATTGAAGATTGAAAAAAGTGCGGATGCCCAACTTGGCAGGTCATTTGAATTTGCCCTCCCAAAAGAATGGAGCAGACAGGAACAGATTCAATATACATCCGACTATATCCAAAAAACATTTGTGGATAAGGGAATGTGTGCTGATTGGAGTATCCACGACAAAGGGGATGGCAACCCCCATGTCCACCTGCTTCTGACGATGCGACCTTTTAACCCGGACCATTCTTGGGGAAAGAAAGAAGTCAAGGATTGGGATTTTGTCAGAGATAAAAGCGGAAATATCGTGATTGACGAATCCCACCCGGACTGGTGGCAGGATAAGAAAAACCCTGACCGTCATGGAATCCGTATCCTTGTATTAGACGAAACCGGAATCCAGAAGATTGGTGCAAGAAACCGCCTGCAATGGAAACGGGTGCTGACCGATGCTACTGGATGGAACAATCCCAAAAATTGTGAGCTGTGGCGGAGTGAGTGGGCAAAGGTGTGTAATGAACATCTTCCTTTGCATAATCAGGTTGATCACCGTTCTTATGAAAAACAGGGAAAACTCCAGATTCCTACCATCCATGAAGGTGCTGACGCAAGAAAGATTGAACAAAAATTTCTTGCCGGGCAGGAAATAAAAGGTTCGTGGAAAGTAGCGGAAAATCAAATCATAAAACAGCAAAACACGTTATTGCAAAAGATACTGGACACCTTTGGAAAAGTATCAGGTGCATTATCATTATGGAAGGAGCGATTAAATGACATTAGAAGAAAGCCGGGAAGTCATTCCCATGATGGAATCAATGATAAACCAGATCGAGGAACAGCAGAACCTTATGGCAGAGATGGTACAGGAATTACAGGAAAAAGACAGACAGCTTCTGTCCTTTCAGGAGCAGAACCAGAGTTTGCAGATATTAAACAGCGAGTTATCCGGACTGCTGAATCTTTTGCCAGATACAGAAGAACTGCTTTCCCAGATCGAACAGCAGAAAAACAGAATCGAACAGTTGGAAACCGAGAATCAGCAATGGCAGGAATTAACGCAGAAGCTGAACAACGAGAACAGCTTATTGCTGAAACAGAGCAGAGAATTACTGACCTTAAACAGCAGATAGAGAAAGTGAGGGATATAGATGCGAGAATGCGTAAACTTAGAGAACGTCGGTCAAGTGGAAGAACTTCTACAGATGACAGAACAGATGCAGGACGAACTGGATCAGAAAGACCAGATGATTATGGAACTGAACAGGCAGCTAAACAGATCGCTGACCTTGAACGAGAAATTGAACAGCGAAAACAGAGTCGAGAATATCGAAGCATTGCGGACAAGATTAAGGAAAATAGAAGAACAATTAGCCAACGAGACAGACAGCAGGAAAAGAGCCGACGCAGAAGTCGTGGCATGGAAATTTAGGTATGAAAAAGCGGAACAGGCAAAACGCTATGCACAGACACACCAAAAGACAACAGAGGTAGCTGTTGAGAAAAAAGTGCCCTATGAGAAATGCGATAACTGTGACCGCACTGCTTACCAAAAAGCAAAAGAAAAATGCGATAACCGTAAAATTCAGTTAGAGAAAAAATATAAAAATATGACGGCTGGTTATGAAAGTATCCTGTTTCTGCTGGCATGGTACAGTATAGCCATTACACTATTCACTGCTATCCTTTCTCCAGTTTTCTTTAGTGATTGTATTAGCTTTTTCAGTATGTTTGCTAAAGGAATCTTAAGCCTGTTTCAAAAATTTGTTGCAGGTGCAGATTCTTTCGGACAGTTAAGCAGTGGAATCTCAAATAGTATCATTTCAGGGATTGTGTACTGGCTGATTGTAAGTATTGTTATGGGAATTTTATTTATCATAACGGGATTGCTGATAATCGGGACTGGCTATCAGGTGGGGAAAATCTACCGGAAATATTGCTGGGATATTATCAGCATCATGGTGGTGATAATGAGTACAGCTATCATAATCTATTTCGGAAAATGGATAAAATCAATTATTCCGATAAACCTCATTATGTTGCTACTTCTGGTACATGCGGTTTATATCGGAATCCGATGTTATGTGAAAAACTGGCGAGAAAAACGAGGATATTTTTAAAGTAAAATGGGCAGGTAAAACTGCCTGTTTTTCACAAAACAAATATACTTATTTTTAGTTATCCAGATTTTTAGAGTCTGTGAAAACTGTTCTTTGATTTTTAACACTATTTTTTATAATCTTCCAAATGAATCTGTTTTGATTGATTGACAATTACCGAGCTATTCTAGTATATTTAATCCATAAAGCAGATACAAAATCGCAGATGTGCAGGTGAACAGACATGAAAAATATCCATAGCATTGAATTTTATACTGGAAGCAAGGAAGAACTGCTTCCCGGTTTTGAAAAAGATTTTCCCTATATCGCTTCAAGGGCAGAACTTGACAAGTATATCGGACATTATGTACCGTGGCACTGGCACAAGACAGTGGAACTTTTTTATATGGAAAGTGGTAGCATTGAATATGATACGCCGGGAGGAAAACTGTTGTTTCCGGCTGGAAGCGGCGGCATAGTAAATTCCAATGTACTCCATATGACAAAAGCAATATCGCAGAAAGAAAAGAATATACAGCTACTTCATATTTTCGATGTTTCCCTACTTGCCGGGGAACAGGGAAGCAGGATTGAACAAAAATATATTGCGCCTATCATAACAGCCCCACAGATTGAGGTAATTCCGCTTTTTCCAGGCAATGCAGAAGAAGAAAGGATTTTGAAACTGCTTGCCGCTTCATTTCGTTTATCCAGTGATGAATTTGGATATGAAATAAAACTGCGGGAAACCCTAACAGAAATATGGCTCATGCTTTTTGAACTATCCCGTCCTATGCGTGAAAAAAAGGGGGAACATAATAAAAGCAACGATAAAATAAAGCTGATGATGATATATATTCACGAACATTACAGAGAGAAAATCTCTATCCCGGAACTTGCGGCAGCAGCATACCTAAGCGAAAGGGAGTGTTATAGAGTGTTCCATGACTGTCTGCACATGACACCCGTAGAGTATATAAAGGCTTACCGTCTGCAAGCTGCCTGTCAGATGCTAGCAAAGGGGCAGGAAGCAGTTACCGTTATCAGCCATGAGTGCGGTTTGGGGAGTAGCAGTTATTTTGGAAAGGTTTTTCGAGAATACACACATTGTTCACCCACAGAATATCGGAGAAAATGGCAGAATAGTGATAGATAAGGGCAGAAAAGAAATATTTTTTCTATTCCTTTTGCATTATAATGATACCTGTAAAGTAAATCCGTCATTTACAGGAGGTGAGTGCAAAGTGGTAAAACTGAACATTCTGAACATGAAAAATTTTTTAGATACGGTCAATAGCTGTTCCGGCAAAGTAAATATGCTCTGCCCGGATGGTAAAAAACAAAACATCAATGGGGAAGAAAAGATACAGGGCAGTTTGTGGCGGCAATACTCCCAAAACAAAAACTGTTTGCGGCTTGTTTTAGAAGTTCCGAATCCAACGGACTATATGAACATTGTTTCGTACTATGCCGGGGATTGCTGATTTATCTGTAAATATTTCATCATAAAGGGGCTGGACAGTTTATCTTCCAGCCCCGCCCTTTTGAAAGGAGTTAAAAATGGAGTTGAACATTCAGACCGCAGAACTGGCATTAAGGGAAGCGGCAGAATCCAATCCGGGAGCATGGGCAGAACATTCCCGGTATGTAGCCGAAGCCTGTAAAAACATTGCGTCACACTGTAAAGATTTATCTTCTGAACAGGCGTATATTTTCGGGCTGTTACACGATATTGGACGTTATGCCGGAGTGAGTTCGGAAAGGCATCTGATAGACGGCTATCGTTACTGTATGGAGTGTGGGTGGGGAAAAGCCGCACAAATATGTATATCCCACGCATTTATGATACAGGATATTGCCACATCTATCGGAGAGTTTGATGTCAGTGATGAGGATTACCTGTTTATGAAAGAATTTGTTGCAAATGCGGTATATGATGATTATGACCGTCTTGTACAGTTATGTGACGCATTGGCTATGCCTTCGGGGTTCTGTCTTTTGGAAAAGAGATTTGTAGACGTGACAATGCGATACGGCGTTCACCCAGCGACAATAGACAGATGGAAAAAGATTTTAGAGATTAAAGAACGGTTTGAGGATCAGATTGGCTGTTCTATCTATGCCCTGCTTCCGGGCGTTATGGAAAACAGTTTTCGTTAAGGGGGGATATTGTGTATTACGAATCCAGTGATTTTTTGGAAACAGCGGACAGCGATACGTTAAAGCAGATTGCCCGCACAAGGGAATTAACACGGAAATATTATTTTTCTGATTATAGAGATACAGAAAAACGCACTTCCATTCTTCGGGAGCTGTTGGGCGGAATAGGGGAAAATGTGGCAATCGACACGCCTTTTCATTGCGACTATGGAAAAAATATTTTTTTGGGAAATGATGTGATCGTCAATATGAATTGTACCTTTGTGGATAACAAAACTATCCGAATTGGCGACAGGGTATTGATTGCGTCAAATGTGCAGATTTATACATCTTCACACCCTGTCTTACCACAGGAAAGGTTTGTGCCGGATTGGAGGGAACGTCAGACAACATTTTTTAGAACCTATGCACGTCCGATAGAAATAGAAAGTAATGTCTGGATTGGCGGCGGCTGTATTCTTCTGCCCGGAGTCACTATAGGAAAAAACAGCGTGATAGGGGCTGGAAGTGTAGTTACCCGCCCTATCCCGCCTAATTGTGTTGCAGTAGGAAATCCATGCAGGGTGATACGTTATTTTGATACAGACAGGGAAAGGTGGCAGCATGAAGTATAAGCATATCGTTTTTGACATTGACGGCACTCTGATTGATACGGAATATGCTGTATTACATTCTTTACAGGAAACTATAAAGGGATTGTCCGGAAGAGAGATACCATGTTCTGAACTAAGATTTGCGTTAGGGATTACAGGAACAGACGCTTTGAAAAAACTTGCGATAAAAGACACTTCCTATGCGATAGAATTATGGGATAAAAATATGCGTAACTATACAAATAACATTAAAGTATTTGACGGAATCGTTGAATTATTGAAAAATCTTCTAAGTCTGGATTATGAAATGGGGATTGTCACATCAAAGACAAGGGAAGAATTTACACATGATTTTTGTCCGTTTGGTATCAGTCATTATTTCAAAACAATCATATGTGCAGACGATACACAGGAACATAAACCCAATGCCGCACCGATTTTGAAATATGTGGAATTATCAAAAACAGACCATAGGAAAGTACTTTATATCGGAGATAGCAAATATGACAGTAAATGTGCGGAAAATGCGGGAATTGATTTTGCTTTAGCAGTATGGGGCAGTCATAATAAGCACATAAAAGCAGATTATTTTTTAGAAAAACCTGCCAATCTGTTATCTGCTATCACTTCAGAGAAATTTTATTAGCGATGAAAGATCGAACGAAAATGACTCCGAGGTATATTAAAAAAACTTGCTTGATCAATTATGGTGATTTTGATTAAGTAGCCTGTATGTAAAATAAAGCATACAGGCTACTTGTGGTTTACAATTCCAAAGAATCTTCTGCATCTACCCACATTTGCATATTACCATCAAGATATAATCGTGCATATTCAAGTGGCTCATCAATAGCAAGTGTATTTAATGCGCAGTCTGATCCAGGAGTGGTTTTTAAGTTCTTCTCAGCTTCCCAACAGTCAATGCGGAGCATATAACCGGCATTGGTATAAACATCAATGCTGTTTCTGTGTGGATTGTATTCTGCAAATATTGTTCTCATCGTATCTTATCTCCATTTTTTTAATAATCAGTTATAGAGTTAAATATCGAAAACATTTCAATCAGTTCACCATGTTGTTATTGTTATATGTTATACTGTGTTATGAAATTTTCTTTCCCTTAATTTTTCCCATATTAAGGTTCATGAAAGCTAATGGGAGAATGTAACACAAGGGAAAGAGTAAGGGAAAGTACACTTGCTACAAACTTAGTGTTTTCAAGGGTTTGCGAAGAATTTGATAATCAAATATAATAGTTATTAAATTTCCTAAAATAAGTGGAATATCAACTTGAATTTGACAAGTACCTTATAGCTTCATATTTTCAAACCTATATATCAATTTTTTCTTGATTTAATCATAAAAAATGCTATACCAGCAACTATTATGTATCCGAACAATGAAATAACAGATGATTCAATTCCAAACTCACCACCTGTGATGGCGAAATATTTTGAATTAAGTACATATGTCATTACAGAATATTTATCCATTTTTTCTCCAATGGCTAATCCTCCACCAATAATCACAACGTTCCAGATAGCATGAACTATTCCACTATTCCAAACTGAACCACTTTCTATTGCAATCATCGAAAACATAACGCCTACCATCGTTCCGGCGATAATTACTAATAAACAACTGCCTATTGAAAAATCCTGTCCAAGAACATGTACAATACCAAATAACATTGATGGAACAATTACAGCCACCTTAATATTCCATCTTTTCTTTAATGCATTAAGTATAACTCCTCTAAACACCATTTCTTCAACAAATCCAGCCGCTATTCCGGTAAATGCAACCCCTGCACTTAAAGTATCGAACATCTGATTTCCATTCATATTTGAGGATACATACTTACCGTTGAATATTAAAAGATAACTTCCTTTTATAACAAATGGTAATAATACAGCTATTAAAATCCATCTTATTTTAATAGCAAATTTAGGCATTCCGAAATCCGAAGTCGGCAATTTAATAATTTTGCTAATAAACATTTTCAGAATAAGATATGTCAATCCAGCATATATAATTCCAGCGGTAATATTACAAATGCCAGTTGGAATTTTTATTATAACAAACATACTTGCAATGGATTGTGCAATAATCTGTGTGATTATTAAAATAAATATGGCAACAAATGATGTGCTAATTGCTTTTTTTGTACTCATTTTATTTCTCCTTTATAACTTTCGATTGAACAAAATCGCTGCGCGATGACCTGCCAAGGCTGTGGCGCAGTTTTATTTTTATTAAAAAGCAGTGGAATTACTTTTCATAATCCGTTATTGTTAAGTTACCACACGAAACAACAAAGAAAGCTCCACTGCCTATGATAAGAATAACATTTTCCAGTCTCTTCCGCAATCGAAATTATGACGCTAATGCACCTCCGAATAGGTAGATGTAATTATTAACACTACTTATTCTGGAGGTTTTATTATGTATAAAGATATTTTTGAATCCATCCGCAATGAAGCGGAAAAACGTAACCTGCGTGAAAGAACTATTCAATTGTATTGCTCTGATGTCAGTTACTTCCTTCGTTGGATTGGAAAAAATGTTTCTGATCTTACACTTGAAGATGCGGAAAGTTTTCTTACTGCCAAACGTCTGGAAGGAAGGTCTCCTGAAACTCACAATCACTATCGATCTGCAATCAAGTTCTTATATAAAAAGGTGCTGAAGATTCTCTGGGATGATGACACTGTTCCGGCTATGAAAAGAGAGCGAAATCTTCCTGCTGTTCTATCCCGTGATGAAATAAATGCAATCATTGACGCCACTCCGAATCTGAAGCATAAAGCGATTATTGCAACTATGTATTCTTCCGGATTACGTGTATCAGAGGTTGTTCATCTTCATTATGATGACATTTCACGTACCAACATGACAATTCATGTTCGTGAAAC
>NZ_JAQDVB010000043.1:0-6574 GCF_027674365.1 Coprococcus sp. AM11-30B
AGATTGAGAGGTCTTAGTCTACTCGACTGCCAACTTGCCCTTTGAGAGAGGAGAAATCCCTTTCCCAAAGGGCTTTTTCTATTTATACGGATATTCGCAAACTACAAGATAAAGCCAAAACTTCATATACTCTAAGCACAAGGAGGTTGAGGTTTGGCTATGAATAACAGTTTAGCAGAAGTACACCCGGAGCTTGTTTCGGAGTGGTCGGAAAAGAATTTAACGCTTACGCCTGATGACATTACTTTCGGTTCAAATAAAAAAGTATGGTGGAGAGGTGCTTGCGGTCATGAATGGCAGGCAAGCGTTAAGGCTCGTTCTAATGGAGAGAAATGTCCGATATGTTCCGGTGCGAGAGTGATTGCAGGTATTAACGATTTGGCGACATTAGAGCCACTATTGGTAAAGCAGTGGTCGAAAAAGAATAAGATAAAACCGACAGAGGTTTCTATTGGCTCTCATAAGAAAGTGATTTGGAGATGTGAGAAAGGACACGAGTGGGAAGCTGCCGTTAAGAGCAGGACAATAAATAAAACAGGTTGTCCGTACTGCTCTCATAATAAAGTGTTGGCAGGATTTAATGACTTTGCAACACTTCTGCCGGGTATAGCTGCCGAGTGGTCGGATAGAAATTATCCGTTACTTCCAACTCAGGTTACGGTCTTTGCCAATCGTAAGGCTTGGTGGAAGTGTAAGGATTGCAGAAGAGAGTGGAACACCCTTATTTCTACTCGTTCCGGTGGGAGCAAATGCCCGTATTGCAGTGGGTACATATTCCTGAAAGGGTTTAACGATTTGCAGACAACACACCCTGAAATTGCTTCGGAGTGGTCGGAGAAGAACTTGCCATTGAAGCCTGATGAAGTAAATGCAAAGTCGAGGAAATGGCTATGAATATTCAGGAAAGGAGGACGCAAGAAGTGTCAAACTGCAAAACGATTGCCATCTGCAATCAGAAAGGCGGAGTAGGAAAGACCACCACTTCGGTCAATCTCGGAATCGGTCTTGCAATGCAGGGAAAGAAAGTATTACTTGTTGATGCAGACCCACAGGGAGATTTAACCACTTGTCTGGGGTGGCAGGATACGGACAGTCTGGGTATCACGCTTCGTATTTGTAACAGCTTTGCTGATTTCAGTGGAAAGCCGAGTTCTGATAATGATATTCAATTGATGGTTTATTCCATACGGGAATAAATCTTCATCAAATCTTTATTTTTTTCTGTTAGGTTATATTTCAGTAAGAAATGAAATATAGAAGGAAGGATAGTAAAGATGGAAATGATGTTACAGACACAAAATCTATGTAAATATTTTAGAAAACAGAAAGCGGTAAATAATGTTTCACTTAATATCGAAAAGGGACAGATTTATGGACTGCTTGGACCGAATGGCGCTGGTAAATCTACCACATTGAAAATGCTGACCGGTATGATGAAACCAACTGCAGGAAAGATTTACTTTGATGGAAAACTTTTGGATAGGAAAGATTTATCAAAAATAGGAGCGTTAATTGAAAATCCGCCTATTTATGAAAATCTTTCCGCCAGAGAGAATTTGAAGGTAAGACAATTATTGCTTGGTACAGATGAAAACAGAATTGATGAGGTCTTGCAGATTGTATCACTTACAAACACCGGAAAGAAGAAAGCAGGACAGTTTTCTTTGGGGATGAAGCAAAGACTAGGCATTGCAATGGCATTGCTTGGAGAACCGGAACTTTTGATATTGGATGAACCTACGAATGGATTAGATCCAATAGGCATCGAGGAATTACGAGAGCTGATCCGGTCTTTTCCGGAACAGGGAATCACTGTAATTCTCTCCAGTCATATTCTCTCAGAGGTACAGTTACTTGCAGATAAAGTCGGGATTATTTCAGGTGGAATCTTAGGATACGAAGGAGCATTAAAGCAGGGAGATAGTCTTGAAGATTTGTTTATGAATGTGGTAAGAAAAAACCAGAAAGCAGGTGAAATCCATGGTTAATATTATAAAAGCAGAACATCAAAAAGCCAAAAGAACCATGCGAAAAAAGTTTATCTGGGGATTTCCTCTTCTTACATTTGTCATGGCATTTATATTTACTCTTGGGATGACAAATGCTTATGCAGAAAGTGTTTGGAACTGGTGGTATACACTTTTGCTGCCGGGGATGATTGCTCTATTTTGTTATCTTTCTGTGGCGCAGGAGAAAAAGATAAAATACTATCATTTAATGACTATTCCCACAGACAGAAGAAAATTGTTGCTGGGGAAAATTATTTATATTGGGTACATGATTTTGTTTTCTAATGTGATTGTGTTTGCAGGAGCAACGCTTGGAGGCTTTCTTCTAACGACACATGTTCCAGTTGGAGGAGCGTTGATTGCAGTATTGTTTCTGACGGTTTCTGAGTTATGGGAGATTCCGGTAGCTTTATTTTTAAGTGAACGATTTGGAATGATTGTAAACCTGTTCGTCTGCCTATTTATTACCGTCAGCGGTGTGGTAATATCACAAACCAGAATCTGGTATGTACTTGTTTCTGCAATCCCTATGCGAATGATGTGCCCGTTGCTTCATGTTTTACCAAATGGACTTGCCGCAGAAGCAGGGAATCCTCTTTTGGATACGGGAGTCATTGTTCCGGGAATGTGTCTCTCAATCATCTGGTTTGTTTTTGTAACGGTTCTGTTTTTGAAATGGTTTGAGAGAAGAGAGGTGAAATAAGATGATTGGAAGATCTCTTAATGCAGACTTGCGAAAGATGAAAGGAACATCTGTGATTCTGGCACACTTACTGATTCCGATTATAACCAGCGTTATATTTTTAATATATTATTTTTTTTCACCATGGAATGAAAATATGAAAGTGATTGCATTTTATCAGGCAATAGGAGCAGGACTTCCGGTACTTATTGGAATTTTTACAGCAAGTGTGATGGAACAGGAACAAAATGCAGGTGATTTTCAAAATCTGTTGTCTTTACCGGATAAACCTGCAGCATTTTTATCGAAACTGTTGATGCTACTGGTTTTGTGTCTGTGCTCTATCCTATTGACAGTAATCATATTCGGAATTGGATTTGGAAGAATCGCATCAAGCGATATCGAAATCATGAAAGGATGTATATTTGCAGCATTGCTGCTGTGGGGAAGCAGTGTTCCACTTTATCTGTGGCAGCTGATTCTGGCTTTTCAGTTTGGAAAAGGGGTATCCATTGGAGCAGGGATTATATCAGGACTAATTAGTGCATTGATGCTTACCGGACTTGGAGATTATGTGTGGAAATATGTATTTGTCTGCTGGACGGGTAGAGTACCATATACTTATCTGCAATCTGTATTGGGAGAAACTAGTGTAGGTGAATGGTTGTCATTCATACCAGGTTGCTTAATATTTACAGGGATTAGTATGGTATACTATTTTTGGTGGGTAAACCACTGGGAAGGAAACAGAATATCGGAATAGAATCGAGGGAAACTATGGCAAAAATACTGGCAGTTGATGATGAACCGGCAATTTTGGAAATGATAGAAAGCATTTTGAATAAGGATGGACATCTGGTTACCAAAGTAAGTAATCCACTAAAAATTAATATGGAAGAATTACATCGTTATGACCTGATTTTACTGGACATTATGATGCCTGGAATTGACGGCTTCGAATTATGCAAAAGAATCAGGGCACTTGTGGATTGTCCGATTTTGTTTCTTACGGCAAAAACGGAGGAAAACAGTCTGGTAAACGGACTTTCTTTAGGAGCAGATGATTATATTTCAAAGCCATTTGGAGTGATGGAACTTCGAGCAAGGATCAATGCACATCTTAGAAGAGAGCACAGGGAACATTCTGTCCGAATGGTTTTAGGGAGAGTCTGCATTCAGATGTCTCAAAAGAAACTGTTGATGGATGATAAAGAACTTCCGTTTACGAAAGCAGAGTACGAAATCTGTGAATTTCTGGCTAAAAACAGAGGACAGGTTTTCTCGAAGGAACAGATATTGGAAGCGGTCTTTGGCTTTGACAATGAGAGTAATGACAGTACTATAATCACGCATATCAAAAATATAAGAGCAAAATTTGCGGATTATGATTATATGCCGATAAAAACAGTCTGGGGGATTGGATATAAATGGCAAGAGTAAAGAGAAGCAATGCACTCAGCTGGATTTTTATGAGATATGTACTGGTCATGCTTGGATCATTAGTAGGTTTGGTGATTGTTGCTTGGCTGCTGCTGTACCTTTTGATTAGTGTGGGCTGTATCTATCCGGCGAATTATGCAGAGCAAAAGATTAATGAAGCATATGATACGATTTTACGTGCGGATAAAGTAACTGCTGAGATGATTCCTGCACTTTGTGATTATGTAATCTTTTCAGAGAATGGAGAGAAAATAGGTGGAGATCTGTCAGAACAATACGAACAGATAGCATGGAATGTTGCAAAGTACGGAAACGCATCCGGGAAATATTTTTATAAAGTAATTGTAAGGGAAAATGAATATGTTGTATTGCAATATCGCCTGACACCTCAATATCATTCAGCTTTTTTGAGGGAGCATTTTATAGGACCACAGAATGTGATGAGTATTATGTCAGTGATTGGAGCGGTAGCGATTATCATCATTCCGTCCATACGTTTTGGAAAAAGAATCAAAAAGCAGATGCAGCCTGTATTAGACGCAATCAGACAAATAAAGGATCAAAATCTGGAATATGAGACATCCTGTTCCGGTATCAAAGAGTTTGATGACTGTTTATCGGCAATCGATGATATGCGAGATGCATTGCGGGAATCCTTAGAAAAGCAATGGAAAACAGAGCAGGAAAAGAACCAGCAGATGTCTGCTTTGGCGCATGATATTAAAACACCTCTTACGATTGTAAGGGGAAATGCAGAACTACTTTCAGAGACTGAACTGACCACGGAACAGAAAAATAATATTACCTATGTTTTAAACGGTACAACACAGATACAAAGTTATGTCCAGCAGTTGATAGATGTCACAAAATCATGGAATTGCAGTGATGTTACCTATACAACGGTGATGTTAGAAGATTTTTTTACAGATATAAAGGAGCAGGCACTTGGGCTGGCAGAAATCTATCACCAGAAAATAGATTGGAAGGCGGGACAAAGTGATAAAAAGGTAACGATTGCTTATGATCCAATGTTCCGGGCCGTAATGAATATGATTCAGAATGCAGTGGAGCATACAAAAGAAAATGGAATCATTTATATTGACGCAAAGGAGCAGGATGGCCGGCTGACATTCATTGTGGAGGATAGCGGATCAGGATTTACAAAAGAAGCATTATTGCATGGCACAGAGCAGTTTTTTATGGATGACACAAGTAGAAATGGCGAAGCCCATTATGGGATGGGACTATTTTTTGCAAAAACTGTGGCTGAAAAATATGGTGGAGGTATTAAACTTTCAAATTCTGAAAATACAGGTGGGGCGAGGGTAGAAATATTTTTCCTGAGTAGTCAAGAAACAAGCTAAATAGACCGCAATTAAGCTATGTAAAAGAAATTTTACATGCTTTTATCTAATATGTAAAAGCCTTTTGATAGACATTACTACTACGTTTGCTGTAATCTCATGGAAGAAGGAGGCATACAGAATTATGATAGCTGATAAAATTAAAAATGCTCGTACTATTCTTTATTACATAACTATCATTATAGTTGTTCTCAAGTGTGGAGAAACGTGAAAAGCAGATGAAGATGGATTCAGCGGTGGATGATATACGCAGAAGATTTGGATTTTACAGTATCCAGAGAGGGCTCATGTACCGGGACAGGATTCTGTCGGCAGTCAATGCAAAAGAAGAACACACAGTACAGTTGTTACGGACACACTGATCACGGGAAAGAAACGGGTGCGGATTTATTATTAAGTGCTTTTGAGATATTGATAAAATATGTGAAGAAAAATAAGCAGATAAATGGATTTAATATAAAAATCGGAAGTTGGAGGATACAAGCATGAAAATTGTAATCATTAATGGAAGTGCCAGAAAAGGAAACACGCTGACAGCAATCAATGCATTTATAAAAGGAGCATCAGAAAAGAATGAAATTGAAATCATTGAACCTGACAAACTCAACATTGCACCATGCAAGGGATGTGGTGTCTGTCAATGCTCTAAGGGATGCGTCGATAAGGATGATACAAATCCTACAATTGATAAAATTGCTGCCGCAGATATGATTCTTTTTGCTACACCAGTTTATTGGTGGGGAATGTCAGCACAATTGAAACTTATCATTGATAAGTGCTACTGCCGTGGATTGCAGTTAAAAAATAAAAAAGTTGGCACGATTGTTGTAGGCGGTTCTCCCGTAGACAGTATCCAGTATGAGCTGATTGATAAGCAGTTTGACTGTATGGCAAAATATCTTTCATGGGATATGCTTTTCAAAAAATCATATTACGCAACAGCCAGAGATGAACTTGAAAAAAACAAGGATTCCATGAGCGAACTTGAGGGGATCGGAAAAAATTTATAAAGCACGTTCCAAATTCCAGTTGTGCGCCCAGCTAAGGGTGTGTAGTCAAGCCGGTGGAATTCCGGTTTA
>NZ_JAQDVB010000044.1:0-6444 GCF_027674365.1 Coprococcus sp. AM11-30B
AGCCGCACGTACGGATCTGTGAGGGGCTAAGATTGAGAGGTCTTAGTCTACTCGACTGTCAGCTTCACATCGGGTCAACTTGCCCCGAACTTTTACAATTAAATACCCGCCGCCCACATAGCGGCACACCGAGCAGGAAATCTGAAAAAGGTCTCCTGCTTTTTTTCTGCCCAAAATGAGATGGTAAAACGCCACCCCGTCCACCAATTAGCGAAAGGAGGGACACGAAATGCCCTGTCCACACAACGAAATCACGATTGTTCAGCGCAGCCAGCGGCAGTCTGCGGTTGCCGCCGCTGCTTACCAGAGTGGCGAAAAGCTGTTCTGTGAATACGACCAGCAAGTGAAGCACTACCCGGAAAAGCGTGGTATCGTCCACAATGAGATTCTGCTCCCAGCAAATGCCCCGCCGGAGTATGCAGACCGTAATACCTTATGGAACGCCGCCGAAGCGGTGGAGAAGCAATGGAACTCCCAGCTTGCAAGGCGGTGGGTGCTTACCATCCCCAGAGAGATACCGCCTGACCAGTACGCTGTCCTTGTCCGAGAGTTTTGCCAGCAGCAGTTTGTTTCCAAAGGCATGATCGTTGACTTTGCCATCCACGACCCCCATCCGCCGGGACACAATCCCCACGCCCATGTCTTGCTCACTATGAGGGCAATAGACGAACATGGGAAATGGCTTCCCAAGAGCCGCAAGGTTTATGACCTTGATGAAAGCGGAGAACGGATAAAACTTCCGTCCGGCAGGTGGAAAAGCCACAAGGAGGATACGGTTGACTGGAACGACCAGAAATATTGTGAAATCTGGCGGCATGAATGGGAAGTAATCCAGAACCGCTATCTGGAAGCCAATGACCGCCCGGAGCGTGTGGACTTGCGTTCCTATGCCAGACAGGGGCTTGATATTATCCCTACTGTCCATGAGGGGGCTGCTGTCCAGCAGATGGAAAAGCGTGGTATCCAGACAAATATCGGCAACCTGAACCGGGAAATCAAAGCTGCCAACCGCCTAATGAAGTCCATCCGGCAGCTTATCCAAAACCTCAAAGGCTGGATTACCGAGCTGGGAGAAAAACGGAAGGAGCTGCTTGCACAAAAAGCGGCGGAGGAAGCGACACTTCTTCCCAATCTGCTGATGAAGTATATGGAGATACGAAAGGAAGAACGGAAGGACTGGACAAGGGCTGGACAGAACCGGGGGACTTCACAGGACTTAAAGGCAGTCAGCGAAGCCCTATCCTATCTCCGGCAAAAGGGGCTTTCCACTGTGGAGGACTTAGAAGCATTTCTGGAATCTTCCGGGAAATCAGCCGCAGATTACCGCAATCAGATGAAGCCAAAGGAAGCCCGCAGCAAAGTGATTGACGGGATTCTTGCCAGCCGGACAGACTGCAAGGAATGTAAGCCTGTCTATGAGAAGTACCAGAAGATGTTTTTTAAGAAAACAAAGGAGAAATTCAAACAGGAACACCCGGAGGTTGCCCGGTATGAGAAAGCCGCCGCCTACCTTGCCAAGCACCCGGACGATAAGGACAGTACCCAAAATGAGCTGCAAGAGGAGCAGGAAAAACTTCTCAGCGAAATCGCAGAGCTGAAAGAACCTTTGACCGAGGTACAGGCTGATTTGAAGAAGTTGCGGGACATCCGCTACTGGGTACGGAAAGCTACACCCGGCACAGAAGAAAGCAAAGAGCCGCCCAAGAAGCAGCCTATCAAGGAAGTCTTGCAGGATAAGGCTGACGAGAAAAAAGCACAAAGAACTGTCCCGGCACAGACGAAACACAAACAACAGGATATGGAACTTTAACAGGCACTTGCCATTTTCAATCAGAGAATGTCAGGTGCTTTTTTGTTTTCAAGGAGGGATAGATTTGAATGTATTTGAAGCTGTGAAGCAGTCCGTCACAACAAGACAGGCTGCGGAGCATTATGGAATCCATGTAGGTCGGAACGGGATGGCTTGCTGCCCGTTCCATAACGATAAAACCCCAAGCATGAAGCTGGATCGGCGTTACCACTGCTTCGGCTGCGGTGCGGATGGGGATGTGATTGATTTTGCCGCCGCCCTGTATGGGCTGAGAAAGAAAGAAGCCGCCGTACAGCTGGCACAGGACTTCGGGCTTTCCTATGAGGACTGGAAACCGCCGGGAAAGGAAAAAAAGCCAAAGCCCCGGCAGAAATCCCCGGAGGAACAGTTTCAGGAAGCAAAGAACCGCTGCTTCCGTATTCTTGCCGATTATCTCCATCTGCTTCGGGCATGGAGAACGGACTACGCCCCACACTCCCCGGAGGAAGCCTTTCATCCCCGGTTTATAGAAGCCTTACAGAAGCAAGACCAAGTGGAGTATCTGCTGGATGTGCTGCTGTTCGGGGAAACAGAGGAAAAAGCGGCTTTGATTACGGACTACGGAAAGGATGTGATACAGCTTGAACAGCGAATGGCAGAGCTTGCCGCCGCAGACGCAGCAAGAACTAAAAAACACCATGAACGCCATGCAGCCACCCCAGAGCATTGAGGAAATCAAGGAGGGGCTGGAAACTACCGAGAAAGGCGGTGTCCGTCAGAGCATACGGAACTGCCTGACTGTATTCCAGCGTGACCCGCTGCTTTCCGGGGCTATCGCATACAACATCCTGACTGACCGCAAGGACATCATAAAGCCCATCGGCTTCCACAGGGAAAGCACCGCCCTGAACGATACAGATATGAAGTATCTGCTTCTCTATCTGGAAGAAACCTACGGGCTTACCAATGAGAAAAAGATTGATAACGCCATCGGGATTGTGGCGAATGAAAACAAGTACCATCCCATCCGGGACTACCTAAGTGACCTTGTGTGGGACGGGACAGAACGAATCCGTTTCTGTCTGCGGCACTTTCTGGGCGCTGACGCAGACGATTACACCTATGAAGCGTTGAAGCTGTTCCTGCTGGGTGCAATCTCACGAGCCTTTCAGCCGGGGTGTAAGTTTGAAATCATGCTCTGTCTGGTAGGCGGTCAGGGGGCTGGCAAGTCCACCTTCTTCCGTCTGCTGGCAGTCCGGGACGAGTGGTTCTCCGATGATTTGCGGAAGCTGGACGATGACAATGTGTACCGCAAGCTGCAAGGTCACTGGATTATCGAAATGTCGGAAATGATGGCAACCGCCAACGCCAAGAGCATTGAGGAAATCAAGTCATTTTTAAGCCGGCAGAAAGAAGTTTACAAGATACCCTATGAAACCCACCCGGCAGACCGCCCCCGTCAGTGCGTGTTTGGCGGCACTTCCAATGCCCTTGACTTCCTGCCCCTTGACCGTTCCGGCAACCGCCGCTTTATCCCCGTCATGGTGTACCCGGAGCAAGCCGAGGTTCACATTTTGGAGGACGAAGCTGCTTCCAGAGCCTATATCGAGCAGATGTGGGCGGAAGCGATGGAGATTTACCGAAGCGGCAGGTTCAAGCTGGCTTTCAGCCCCGCCATGCAGCGGTATCTCAAAGAACACCAGCGGGATTTTATGCCGGAGGACACCAAAGCCGGGATGATACAGGCGTATCTTGATAAGTACACCGGGAGTATGGTCTGTTCCAAGCAACTCTACAAGGAAGCCTTGAACCATGCCTTTGACGAGCCGAAGCAATGGGAAATCCGGGAAATCAACGAGATTATGAACCAGTGCATTTCCGGCTGGCGGTACTTCCCGAACCCAAGAATGTTTTCCGAATATGGCAGACAAAAGGGCTGGGAGCGTGAAAACCCGGCAACGGACTCCGGCAACCCGTCTGAAAAAACGATGGACGGTTTTGTGGAGGTCACAGAACAGATGGAGCTTCCATTCTGAAAATGACAGCCCGTTGCCCCCCTGTTGCTATCCCGTTGCCGAGCCGGTTGCCGGGGAAAACCCCTTATTTCCGGGCTTTTCTCCCTTATAACAACCAAAACAACAGAAAAATAAAAGAAAAGTATAAATAGTAATCATCGCCAGATTGAGATTGTTTGCAAGGTCTTTTGAAGCCCGTTGCCGGACTTCGTTGCCGACACCCTCTGTCTGGCTATTTTCATGTATGGAGGATAACTGCCTATGGCAAAAAACAAAACAGAGATTCATGTGACTACTGTGTTTGACGGGGAACTGGACGCAACCGATGTGTTCGTCAGCCTGATTTCCCAGAAATACGGCAAAACAAATACGAAAGAATATCTTGCTAAAAAGAAAGATATGAAGTATAATGAAGATGAGGTTCAAAAGAGCCAGATACCGTCTGGATTGTGTGGGTAAATGGCTATGATGAACGAAATGGAATACAGAACAATCGGTTCGGCACTTGCCGGAGGGTATCGTGCAGCGGTCTATTGCAGGCTGTCAAAGGACGATGACCTGCAAGGCGAAAGTGCCAGTATCGCAAACCAGCGTGATATGCTGGAAAAATACTGCGAAAAGCAGGGATGGGAGGTTGTGGCAGTCTATCAGGATGATGGCTTCACAGGTCTTAACATGGAGCGTCCTGATTTACAGAGAATGTTGAGAGCCATTGAGCGCAGGCAGATCAACCTTGTCATCACGAAAGACCTCAGCCGACTGGGGCGTAACTATCTGCAAACCGGGCATTTGATTGAGGACTTTTTCCCAAGAAACGGTGTCCGCTATATCGCCATGAATGACGGTATCGACACCCTGCGTGATAACAACGATATTGCCCCGTTCAAGAATATCCTGAACGAGATGTACAGCAAGGATATTTCCAAGAAAGTCCATTCCTCTTATCTTCTGAAAGCGCAGAAAGGACAGTTTACCGGGTGTCTTGCCCCGTTTGGGTATCGGAAAGACCCGGAGGACAAAAACCATCTGCTCATTGACGAGGAAACCGCCCCGATTGTGCGGCTGATTTTCGGATATGCCCTAAACGGTCATGGTCCGAACTATATCCGCAGACGGCTGGAGGAAGAAAAAATCCCCTGCCCCACATGGTGGAACCGGGAACGGGGGCTTCGCAATACCCGAACCAAATGGGAAAAGAAAGACCCGGAAAACGGACGGTATATGTGGGACTTCTCCGTTATCAAAGACCTTTTGATGAATCCCGTTTACACCGGGGCGATTGCTTCCCAGAAAAAAGACTACCGTTTCAAAATCGGCACGATTGGGGAAAAGAAGCCGGAGGACTGGATTGTAGTGGAGGGACAGCATGAACCGCTGATTGACCGCATGAGCTTTGATATTGTGCAGAACAAGCTGAAATCCCGCCAGCGTCCGGGGCAGACCAATGAAATCAGCCTGTTTGCCGGACTGATAAAATGCGGCGAGTGTGGGAAGTCGCTGACGATACGCTACACAAACGAAAAACATCCCCAGCGGATTTACTCCTGCAAGACCTACAATGCCTTTGGAAAGAACCACTGCACCCAGCACCGGATTGATTATGACACCCTTTACAGCCATGTGCTGCGAAAAATCCGGGAATGTGCCAGAGCCGCCCTGATGGACGGGGAAGCGGTTGCCGACCGCCTGACCAATACCTGCGAAGCCGAGCAGCGGGAACAGCGGGAAGCAATGGAACGCTCCCTTACAAGGGACGAGGAACGGATTGAGGTTCTGGACAAAATGGTCATGCGGCTGTATGAGGATATGATTGCAGGGCGTATCAGTGAGCAGAATTTCAATACCATGCTGGAAAAGACACAGACCGAGCAGACGGAACTTAAAACAAAAGTGTCCGAGGGCAGAAAGCGGCTGTCCGATGAAGTCCAGCTTGCCAATGACGCAAAACAATGGGTGGAAGCCATTCAGGAATACGCCAACATCACAGAGCTGGACGCAGCCACCCTTAACCGCTTAATCAAAGAAATCGTCGTGCATGAGCGCATTGACGAAGATAAAACAAGACACATTTCTATCGAAATTCATTTTAATCTCAAACCCATCCCGGAGGTGGAACAGGTCACTGCCTGACCTGTCCCGCCGGGACGGTTCTCTTAAAAACACCATATAGATTTTTGTACGCCGCCGCCCGCCATCGAGCAGAGTTTTACACCTAGTTGGGGATAAAACATTTCAACCCTGGTGGAAGATGAGCCTTGTGAAACGAGAAAGGAAATAAGTTTCTGGGCAGGGATTTTTTTGCTTCTCTTGAAATCGGAATCGGGATGGACAGCATACTGTGAAATATCAGAAACAATGTGTTCCACAGAAGAAAAAAACAGTTCTTTGATTTGTTGATGGATCATGATCATGTGCCTCCTTGAGAAAGTGATATACCACTAATTCAAGGGCCGCTCTCGCTACCTCAACAAATTTATCAGTAGCGAGAGCGACCGCACATTTTGCACCCTATGTCAACCCTTTGGGTAGCTTTTTTGAAAAAATTTGGGTTAGACCCACAATTAGGGGCTAACCCTGTAACTTAACTAAATGACATGATGCCGGGGTCAAAACATAGCGTTTTCTATATACTAACCCCTG
>NZ_JAQDVB010000045.1:0-6072 GCF_027674365.1 Coprococcus sp. AM11-30B
CAGGGGTTAGTATATAGAAAACGCTATGTTTTGACCCCGGCATCATGTCATTTAGTTAACGTTTAATCAGGAAGTGAATTCTTACAGAACAAATTACAGATGAGCCTTAGTGGAACCGTTTTACAGATATGTTTACGATTTACTCATGAAGGAAAGCATGACAAGAAGACAGATTGCAAATCTGCCTCAAAACGGATTATAATGATATAGGTGTCTATGCTGCCCGATATATAAAATATCGCGGTCTTCGGAAATGAGCCGTTTGGAGTCTTGGGTATTGGCGTTCATTCCTGATAGGGATCAATTCCTTTTTCAGCAGGGACATCACATCATATTGGTCTTTCTCCGTGGTCAGACGGAGAAAGGCTCTGCAGATATGGGCAGCCATAGTGAAATTGACTTTGTATTCATGTTTTGTCCTATGTTTTTCCAGTAGTGTGTAGTTTATCATTGTTTCGGTTATGTTATACGCAAGTAGCCTTGCCCATATTTCCTGTTTCACGTATTCGGGTTTATACGCATGGAAATTACTCAACCCAATGGTATATTTCAGTTTCCTAAATGAGGATTCAATAGACCATCTGGCATTGTACAAGGTTTTGATACGTTCCACAGGGAATTCATCACGTGGCAGATTGGTCACGATGCACTCGTATGTAGAAGTGCTGATAGGGAAGCGTAGAATACGGAAGGACAGCTCATATGTATCATAACTTCCATATTCAATGTAATCGAAAGCAGCTGCCTGATCAACAAAGCGTATGTAACCTTCTGTGTGGATGTCTGCCAAAACTTTTTTCGAATGGCTCCGGACCAGTATGACGCTGACATCAATATCGAAGGATTCCGCATCTGGAAAATTAAAATTGCCGACCAGTCCTTTGGAATGGATATCCTTGGTACGGAACAGGAAATACTGTCCCTGTTCCACAACATGTGCCATGTTGTTATAAGAGTAATAGCCGCGGTCACCGATATAGATATTTTTTATTCCATCCAAAACATCGTGCCGGTCAACAGTAGTAGTCTGGTGATGAGAAAGCCGGAGTGCTGAAAAAAGTGCAGGTAGAGCCATCGGCAGCCAGGAAACGATAATGCGAATCCATAAAGGAAGCGGGCGGCAATTCCATGGAAGCGGAATTAAAGTGCCGGAATACAGCTTCCAGCGCATCAGGTTTAAGCTTTGCGCGCTGCTGGCTGAGAGCAGAAGCGGTTGGTATGGAAGAATCCAGTCCCCAGAAATCAAGCAGTTCATGGCTAATTAAAGGGAACAAAAAAGAAAGGAAAACCAATCCAGACGGTATCAGCGGCAGGATACAAGAATAAATTGTGATTTCACAAGATTGGTGCTATAATAAGAGAAAAGTTCCTGCCGGGGCAGCCGCCCCGGTGGTATGGATAGAAAGGCAGGAAAACAATATGCACATCAGCTATAAACCACTCTGGCACACACTGTTAGAGCGTGATATGAGGAAAGAGGATTTAAGGCTTGCTGCTGGTATGACAACAAATATGATTGCCAACATGAGCAAAGAGGGAAAGCACATCAGCATGGATACATTAGCCCGTATCTGCGAAACGCTGAATTGTGAGATTACCGATGTGATTGAGTTAGTACCAGACGAGCCTGCTTCCACAGGAGGTAAGGAACATGAGAGAATTGAAACCAAGAATAACGGAAAACGGAATTGATTATATCCTTGTCGGAGATTACTACATCCCGGACTTGAAACTGCCGGAGGAACACCGCCCTATCGGAAAGTACGGACGGATGCACCGGGAATATTTAAGGGAAGTCCACCCAGCCAGATTGAATACATTGATACTGACCGGAGAATTGTGGACATATCTTGCAGACCTGAACGAACAGGCACAGGAACGGTTAGACACTATCATGGAGCAGATGAAAGCCACCGAGGGCGTGACAGAGGAATTGAAGCGAACTCAACAAATGGAATGGGTGCAGCGTTGTAATAACATTCACAACCGGGCAGAAGAAATTGTTTTGCATGATATAATTTATTCATACGGGAGTAATTAAATCGGAGGTATATAAGATGATTGAAATTGTATTTGGTGAAAGTGCCTGTGGAAGTTTGAAAATTGCCCAAACTTACGGTAAGGGAAAGTATAGAGGAAGTGCAGTTTCGGTCTTTAT
Source organism: Coprococcus sp. AM11-30B (assembly GCF_027674365.1). NCBI lineage: Bacteria > Bacillati > Bacillota > Clostridia > Lachnospirales > Lachnospiraceae > Coprococcus > Coprococcus sp. AM11-30B. Next base: position 2,159 of record NZ_JAQDVB010000045.1, read on the forward strand.
GAGGCACGAAGATGGGAGTGTTCCATCTTCAGATGAAATGAAAGAAGCACAAATTCAAGCACAGGAACAAGAACATATTGCTTGGGAGAATGCTATTCCATTGGGAGGCAAGAGCAGTGATGTTTATTGTTTTGATATGGCTCTTAGTGTGGGAGATATTTCTGATAATGGAATTGGCGAACAGCGGAAAAATGTTCTCAAGAAAATGCTGTCTGTCTGGTTTGTAGAGGATTTAGACTATCAGGTTGAAGAAAAAATACAGAAAATTAAAACTACATTGTCTTCGGTTATTGAACGATATGTAGCTGGGGAAGAAGTTCGTATTTGGTATAGCTATAATCCGGATGAACTTTGCGGTATGTACTGGCTTATGAAACAACTTCGACCATTAAACTGTCAGACAACAATTTATTTGGTTAAGTTACCTGCCTGGGAATATGGAAAAGAAAATACTATGACATCCAAAATAGCATGGGGTGAGGTTTCTCCTGGCGAATGGGGAAAATATATAACTCTACAAGAAAAAGCTAAGCCTGTATTTCTTTCAGCTTGTGCTATGAAATGGAATCAACTTCAAAATGAAAATGCACCTTTGCGTGCAATGCTAAATGGTAAATTGCAAAGTGTTTCAGAAGATATATATGATAGTTTCATTCTTCGTGAAATTGCGGAACAGCCAGAGCAATTCAAAATGGCTATTGTTATAGGTAATGTTTTAGGAAAATATCAACTTGGAATTAGTGATGTATGGATTTCTAATCGCATTGATAAAATGCTTGAAGATGGTGTGTTGGAAATTATACAGGACGCACCAAAGGGAGAAACAAATTATCGCCGGATATTAAGAAAACGAATGAAATAATAACCACAGCAAGAACCGCTGCTACATGGAAGGCACCCCAACCATGCAACAGCGGTTTTTTTACCGTTTTTTCCTCTGGCTGATAGGCGTTCCCATTTTCTTTGATTTTTTGAGAATCCGAATCAGCCAGCGAAATTCTTCGTCTGACAGATTTTTATAGTTGATACCGAGCTGCTTGCAGTAAAGGACAACCAGCTTTTCATCCCGGCTGCCCTTGAAATTTTCGACTGCTTCGAGATTTTCTTTCAATTCATCGGCAACGGTGGTCTGGGGCGCACTCTCACTGTCCTTTTTGTGGGCTTCCCGAATATCCCGGATAATCAGGTTGAGGTCATCCAGAACCATGTGACTGAAATACTCATCATCACTGATATGGGCGGCTTGCAGCACTTTCAAATGCGGGTCATCTTCGCCTGGGCGATACCGTTCAATGATTTCATGCCGGACGGTATCGACAAGTGCATTGAGGTTTTGAATCTGCATGGTAGCAATCCCGTCCACATAAATCTCAATGTCTGCAAGAAACTTGATAAAATCTTTATGTGTAGCAAGCTCACAGAGCAGACGGTTGTTAATCCGACCGCTTTTCAGCAGTGCCACCATCTCATCATTCAAATGCAACTCCGTCAATGGTGTGTTGATCTGCTCCCTGTTCTCTATCCGGCACAGTAGATAATCAACAGAGACCCCATAGAAGTCTGCCAGCGTGATAAGGTTGCCATGATTGATTTCCTTAAAATCCTCTTTTTCATAACTTCCAAGAGCTGATTTGGAAATGCCTGTCAGCTTTGATAGTTCTTCCAGATTTAAGCCTTTGTCCTTGCGGAGTTCCCAAAGGCGTTCCTGTATGCTTGTTGCTCCTTTCATGGGCGCACGCTCCTTTCCAATGGTTTCATTGCTGCCGCTTATCTGGATTATATCACACTTTCCGCAATCGTGGAAATTTCTGATTTTTACCCCTAATTCCTACTTTGTGGACATACGGCACAGGGCACAAAAATGTTCTATGATACAGGTAGTTCATCGATGGATTATTCCAATCGAATGACCAGCCTGTGTGGGATATGCTTCCCCGGCGATGTAGCGCCATGACTTTTGGCAGGGATGTGGAGGAACCCTGACCGAAACGAGCGTACCAAAGGGAGCGATACGCCGCTGTGAGATTCAGGGGAGGAACGACACCGGGGAGAACTGGCGAACTGACACCGAAATGATACCGAAACACGACAATCTGATAGGGGGATAGTCTACCCTATCGCTGATACTTCGGGAGATTTTAATCGGCTCTATGACCGTAATTTTGCCGAAAATCGCCCCGAAACCATACACTAAAACGGGAGGAAATACAATATGCCGAGAATGAGCAAAAAGAGGAAGCATGAGCTTTCCTTTTACCTCAATGACCGGGGGCGTGTCACTTACAACGAATTATGCCGGAAATGCCAGCATGGGTGCAAGCAGAGCTTCCGGGCGGTTGTGATTGACTGCCCCCGTTATTTATCCAAACGATCAAAGAAAAAGGAGGAACACACCGAATGAATTTTGAATTTATGACGATAGACACACCATTGCCGCCCTGTATGCCATTTCCCAGAGCGTTGACAGGATTTCCAGTCAGCAGCACCGCAAAGGTCATGTACTGCCGGATGCTGGACGCTATGCTATCCAAAGAGCAGGAGGACGAGAACGGAATCCTGTTTGTCTGCTTCCCTGTCACAGCCATTGCCGCAGTCCTGTCCCGCAGTCCCATGACGGTCAAGCGTTTTCTGAATGAACTGGAAAACGCCGGACTTATCATGCGGGTGCGTCAGGGCGTGGGAGAACCAAACAGGATTTATGTGCTGATACCGGGAAAGGAGGACGCTGCCCTTGCCTGATACCTCAAAGCTGGAAAAGCTAAACCGGGAGCTGGAGAAAAGCGAAAAGAAACTGCGGAAAGCCATCAATGATGAAAAGGCATTGCAGCACCAGTTAAAGCAGCTTACCCGAAAGGAACGGACGCACCGGCTCTGTACTCGTGGCGGTATGCTGGAAAGTTTTCTGCAAAAGCCGGAACGCCTGACAGATGATGATGTCATGCTGTTGTTGAAACTCATTTTTCACAGGCAGGACACGCAGGAACTATTGAAAAAACTGCTGGAACGGGAGAAGCCGGAAACCCCTTAGTTTACTAAGGGCGCAATTATACACCACCCAGAGGTTGGTGCATTGCGTTCTCCGAAGGCTCCTCGCCGGAGGGCTGTGATTTTCCGCAGTCATGGTCTGCTCCAAATCATACAGGGGACGCTACGCTTCCCCTGCGCTGGCTGCCGCCAGCTACCCTTTTGTGGACTTGCCATCTGGGGACACCTTGCGTTGCAAGCTGTTCCCAGCCGACAAGTTTCATAAAATATGCTATCTTTTCGATAGCCAATGAAGTATAATGAAGATGACAACAAATCGGTAGTTGACAAGGAGTTTTGATAGCGTGAAAAAAATATTTCTTAAAATTGTGATAGGGGTTGTTCTTGCTTGTATTTTATTTGTTTGTTTTCTTTATACGAACAATGAGATCGGCGTGACTTCATCTAAGCTGGAGGCAGATATTCGTTCGTCGCAGAAGATTAAGGATGATTGGACGGTCGATGGAAGCGTTTCCAGCACGATGGCTGCATATATTTCTTACCCTCAGGATTTGAGTGACCATTCTTTTTCCGTCTATGTCAACCGTCCTGGTCTTTCCTTTGGATACTTTTTCCGTGGGGGTGGAAACCTTTCGGGGGTTCAAAGAGGAATTGCCGAGTACACCGTAGAAGGATATAATGAGCGAGCATTTATTTCTATGAATCAGCAACAGGTAACACAGCTTGAAATAGATGACGGCAACACAATTCAAGTGCTTGACATTGACAGCAATAAACCTTTTGCGATTGTTTTGCCTATAAGTGCGGGAACCATTACATTCTATGATGTGAATGGCAATACTGTGGAATACTGGAACAATTCTCTTTGACAACTTCCAGTTGTGCGCCCAGCTAAGGGTGTGTAGTCAAGCCGGTGGAATTCCGGTTTA
>NZ_JAQDVB010000046.1:0-619 GCF_027674365.1 Coprococcus sp. AM11-30B
CGACTTCTCGGTATCCTTTCGGATGCCGGGGAAAGCGGTGTTGTGGCAGACGAACCGGTGATCGTGGCAGCAGATGACCTGGTACCGAGTGAGACCGTTCAGCTCGACAAGTCCAAAGTGCTTGCCTTTGCAACCATGTACGGATCAGCAAATTCCCATACGGCAATTCTTGCAAGGACCATGAACATCCCGGCCGTTATTGGTCTGGGAGAAGGGCTTGCAAAAGAATATGACGGACATATGGCAGCCATCGACGGCTTTACCGGAACCATCTATATAGATCCGGATGAAGAGACCATGAAGGTCATGACCGAAAAGCGCGAAGAAGACCGCAGACAGAAAGCGCTTCTGGAAGAATTGAAGGGCAAAGAAAATGTGACCCTGTCTGGCCAGAAGATTAATGTCTATGCGAATATCGGTAATCTTTCCGATGTGGGAGCCGTACTTAAAAATGATGCAGGAGGGATCGGACTTTTCCGAAGTGAGTTCCTGTATCTGGAAAGCGAAGATTTCCCGACCGAAGAACAGCAGTTCCAGGTATACAAACAGGTTGCAGAAAATATGGCAGGCAAAAAGGTCATTATCCGTACCCTGGATATCGGAGCAGACAAGCAGGTGG
>NZ_JAQDVB010000046.1:629-6020 GCF_027674365.1 Coprococcus sp. AM11-30B
TTGTACCGGGCATCTGCTTACGGACAGATCGCCATTATGTTCCCGATGATCATTTCGGTAAAAGAAGTGAAGCAGATCAAGGTGATCATCGAAGAGGTCAAAGAAGAGCTTCGTGAGGTAAAGATACCGTTCCGTGAGGATGTGGAACTGGGAATCATGATCGAGACACCGGCTGCCGTTATGATGAGCCGTGAGCTTGCAAAAGAAGTGGATTTCTTCAGCGTAGGGACCAATGATCTGACCCAGTACACGTTGGCAATTGACCGTCAGAACCAGAAGCTGGATGCCTTCTACGATCCGCACCACCCGGCAGTCCTTGCAATGATCCGCATGGCAGCCGAAAATGCCCACGCAGAAGGCAAATGGATCGGAATCTGCGGCGAACTCGGAGCTGACCTCGAACTGACCGAAGAATTCTTAAGCATGGGATTAGACGAATTATCCGTATCCCCTGCAATGGTACTTCCGCTCAGAAAGAAGATCCGGGAAACCAAATAAAATCTATTCACAGATTTTGTGATAATCACATCAAAAACATCAAACAAACTTACGGGGCTAAGCACGATCCATCGTGCAACAGCCCCGTTCTGCTTTTATTTGTTTTTTGCGGAAGCTATTTCACACCCGTCAGAAAACAGCCAAATTTGCGTTCCCTTTTTCTCAACCTTTTTTTGACTTTCCCCTCATTCTCTGCTAGGATAAAATCAGAACTTAAAACTCGTCTTCGGGGGAATCAGATATGTACAGAGTAAGCAAAATTTTGAATAATAATGGCGTGATCGCAATCAATACAGAAGATAACCAGGAATACGTCCTTCTCGGTAAAGGAATTGGCTTTGGAAAGAAGGTCAGTCAGCGTTTTGAAGTGACAGAAGATACAGCAACTTACCGCCTGACCGAACAGACAGACAGAGGATCTGCCAAATCTCTGGTGCAGGAGATGGATCCGGAATTTCTGGAAATCGCAGATGAGGTGATCCGGGAAGCAGAAAAAGTTTTTGGGAAAGTAGACCGCCGGATCATGATCCCGCTGGCAGATCATATCTCCTTTGCTGTTTCGCGAATCCGGAATCAGGAGCAGATCAGCAATCCACTGACAGATGATATCAGAGTACTTTTTCATAATGAATTTCAAGCAGCATCCGTGCTCAGAGATATTTTGCAGAAGAGAATGCGGATCACGATCGATGAGCATGAAATCGGATACGTGGCACTTCACATTCATTCAGCAATCGAGGATGAAAAAGTGTCTGTGGCAATGCAGACGGCCCGTGCAGTGAGAGAATGTATTGAGATGATCGAAAAAGAAACAGGAAAAAAGATCGATGTGATCTCGCTTTCCTATAATCGTCTGATGAACCATATCAAATATATGGTAGCACGTGCTATGACGGGGGAGGATCTTCGTATCAATATGAATGAATATATAGAATCCAAATTTCCGGAAGCGTATATGACTGCAAAAAAAGTCTGCGATATGCTCGGAAAGAGTATTGGAAAAGAACTTGATGAGATGGAAATCGGGTATCTGGCAATGCATATCGAACGAATCTACAGTGAAGAAATAAAGGCATAACAGAGGAACCGGCTTTTGCCAAAAGATTGACACTACGGGGAAACAAATGGTATAATCGGACCAGAGTTTGAACATTAGTCTAAGGAGAAAGGTTGGTACGGTAATGGCTACAAAAGAACAGATGGAAAAGGTGAAGAATATTGTTGTGAAACTCCGTTATCTGGAGTGTATGGATAATATTATTTACTATGACAGATGGAATAACTGCCCGAAGGATGGATTTGATTATGAAGGGAAAGTCGGAGCATATCTGACAGAGCTTTCGAATGAGAAACTGACGAGCAAAGAGACAAAAGAACTGGTAGAGTCACTGGAAGGAGAGACGGCTTTTGATTCAGATACAGACAAAGGTATGGTACGTTATCTGATCGGAAAGTATAAAGAAGCAGTACAGATCCCAGCAAGCCTGCAGGGGGAATTGAATCAGGCAAATGCAGATGGACAGTTGGCATGGGGAAAATGCTATGAGGCAGATGATTTTGAAAGCTTTAAGCCGGTACTGAAAAAACAGTTTGATTTACAGGAGAAGATAGCAACAGCGATCAATCCGGATGAAAAACCATATCAGGTTCTGGTGAACCGATTTGATAAGGATTATCGTCTGGAAGAGATTGATGCAATTTTGGCAAAAATCAAAGATGCTGTCTGCGAAATTTTAAATGCGGTAAGAGAAGAGCAGAGTAAGATTGATGATTCTATTCTGGAATGTGAAGCAGATCATGATACGGTACTTCGTATTGTGAAGAAAGCGCAGGAGATCCTGGGACTTGATAAAGATAAAAGTACTTTATTTGAAATCCATCATCCGGTATGTGTCTGCACCGGACCGCGTGATTCCAGGCCATCCACAAACTGTGATGAGCTGATTCATGCGATTCTGGCAGTGGTTCATGAGATCGGACACGGGCTTTATAATTATAATGCGAACGATGAGGTCGCAGAAAGCGGACTCTGGGGCGGAATTGAAGGTGCAATGCACGAATCCCAGTCCAGATTCTACGAGAATCATGTAGGAAGAACCAGAGAATTCTGGGAGAACCTGTACCCATATCTGCAGCAGGAAGTTCCAAAATACAAAGAGATTTCTCTGGATACATTCCTTGCGGCACTCAATAAAGTAAAACCGGGACTGATCCGTCTGAAAGCAGATGAGCTTACCAATACCCTGCATATCATCATCCGTTACGAAATTGAAAAAGAATATTTTGATGGAAAACTGACAGTGGATACAATTGAAGAAGCATGGAACAGAAAATATCAGGAATATCTGGGATTTACGCCAAAGAATCATCAGGAAGGAATCCTGCAGGATGTGCACTGGGCTTCCGGATGTGTAGGATATTTCCAGGGATATGCACTTGGAGATGCTTACGCTGCACAGTTTGCTCATAAGCTTCTTACTGATTGTCCGGATGCATTTGAAAAGTTGGAAAAGGGAGACTCATCTGCAATTGGAAACTGGTTAAAAGAACATATTCACCAGTACGGACAGACCTATTCTGCGCGTGAGATGCTCAAAAAAGCAACAGGAGAAGAGCTGAATACCGATTATTATATTGAATATCTGAAAGAAAAATATTTACACTAAGCGCAGAGAGCAGGAGGATTGACAAATGAATAAAGAATTTTATGCAGGAAATCGTAAGAGCCTGTATCAGAAACTTGAAGCGGGATCTTTGGTGGTTGTATTCAGCGGACATGCACCGATCAAGACCAATGATGAGAATTATCCGTTTTTTACAAATCGTAACTTCTTGTATCTGACAGGAATCGAGCAGGAAAATATTGTACTGATGGCTTATGTCGGAGAGGGAACAATTGAAGAAACTCTGTATATTCTTCCTCCGGATGCATTTGCAGAACGCTGGACCGGAAGACGTATAAAAGAAGAGGAAGCAGAAGAACTTTCAGGAATCACGAATTACAAATATGTGGCAGCATTCCAGAATGATCTTTCTAGACAATTATTTTCTGGCAATGTAAAGAAAGTTTATCTTGATTTTGACAAGGTTTATGAAAATACGCCGGCGGTAGAAGCATACCGCCTTGGTAATTATCTGAAAGAACATGCTCCGTTTGTTGGATTTGGCAACCTTCATCCGATTATGAAGCAGCTTCGCCTGATCAAGAAACCATGCGAGATCGAGGCGATGAAGAAAGCGGAAACGATCACAAAGGCCGGAATCGAAGCAATGATGAAAGCATCTAAACCGGGAATGTACGAATACCAGTATAAAGCAGAATTTGATTATGCACTGGCTCAGAGGGGAGTGCTTTCACCAGGATTTCCGTCTATCATTTCCTCAGGAAAGAACAACTTTAAAATTCATTATTATGATTATCGCGGACAGGCACAGGATGGAGATATGATCCTGAATGACGTTGGTGCTGTATGGGATTATGAGATCAACGATGTATCCAGGGCATTTCCGTGCAATGGAAGATTTAATGACCGTCAGAAACTGCTTTATGAGTGCATTTACAATACTTCAGAATATATGTTCAGTACACTGAAACCGGGTGTACCGCTTCTGGATGTGGATAAGATCATCCGTAAATATACATTTGAACAGTTAAAAGAAGCTGGAGTATGCAAAAATTTTGAAGATATTGGAACTTACATGTGGCACGGTGGAGCACATCATGTTGGATTTGATGTACATGACGTGGTAGAAGGAAGCGGACTTGCTGTACCGGGTGTTGTATTCTGTGTAGATATCGGTGTTTATCATGAAGAATGGGGCATTGGATTCCGCCTGGAAGATAACTGCCTGATCACAGAAGACGGATGTGAAAATCTGTCAAGAGCAATTCCGAGACAGATCGATGAGATTGAAGCATTTATGGGACGCAGATAAATAGAAGACAGGGAAAGAGGGAGCTGTATAGAAAATTACGGTTCCCTTTTCCTGAAATATGGAGAGCCAGGATATGGAAAATAGAAAATCACGGAAAAGTACATTTCTTTATGTAATACTATTAACTTTATGTGTACCACTTGCATATGTATATCTTATTATTGTTACGGGACTGCTGGATAAAATCCAGGAGGGGCATATCGGATTAACGTTGATGATTGTGTTTCTTCCACTGCTTTTTTATTGGGGACTTGTGGCAGTTGTGGGAATCATAAATATTGGACAGTCATTTAAGATATACAAAACGGGAAATCCGATTGAATGCGTGAACCGCATGCTGATCCATAAATATGGGCTGGTTGTCTTTTTCTGTGTGAATTTTCTGGTTCTGTTCATTTATTATTTTTTCATAAGTATGGCAGTGCTGGTAGGAAGCCGGGGAGCCGCGATAATCTTTGCTCCGGTATTGCTGCCGTGGCTGATTGTAGCAGTCGTTTTTTCGGTTGGTGCAACATGGCTTGCTATTTTACCGGGAAGCTTTTATGGGATCCAGGTGATCCGTATGACCTATAAAAGTGGGAAAATAGGGTTTGCCGAAGCAGTTGTACATACGGTATTCCAGTTTTTCTTTCTGTTTGATGTGTTGGATGCAATGTATCTTGCAACGGAAAAATGGGGAAGAGGGAAAAAGAGTTCTGCAATTATTGGGTGTGTGTATCTGTTTGCAGTTTTTGCAACCATATATCTGATAATTAAAATGAAATCAATGTTTTAAAATACAAGCAGTTGTATCAGAGTGTTGGTATGGCTGCTTTTTGTAAATGTGAAATGAAAAAGGAAATGGAAAGGCAAATGGAAGGGGATGTTCAGCCGCGCCATTCGCAAAAGCATGTTGAATTGATGTCAGAATATTCTGAATTGCGCAAAATATAAAAACAACATTGACAATTCAGGAAA
>NZ_JAQDVB010000047.1:0-5382 GCF_027674365.1 Coprococcus sp. AM11-30B
CCATCTAATATAGGCAAAACCACATGATAATCTGTTTGAAGTCTTTCAGCAACCTCTTTCACCTCGCTGTAAACTTCCGATTTTTCGTTCTCTGCGACTTCCCAATAAACGGGAATTTGACTTGCCTATTTTCTTAAAATCTCATGTGGAGCTTCTATTTCATTTGCCAAGGTATGCTCTGTTAATTCTGACATCAATTTCAATTTTTTATTAATCAATGGTCGCATACAATTAGGAACATGTTCCTGATGCGCTCTGTGGATTGCTACACATTCCTTACAGTTTCCGTGATAACGACAGGCTTTCAGGCAAGGACAGTGATCTTTGTCTTTATACTCCTTACGAAATTCCGCTGCAAATTCTTCTTGCAGTCTCAGCCCCTCGACACGGTTTCCCTTATGAAATTCTACCATTGCATCCAGTTCTTTCTGGTTCCCTTCAATCTTCATGTTATTATAGCGCCTCCATTTCAACTATTCCTCATTTTCTGATAAATTCCGATTTCATGATATCATTTCTAATACAGATTTTACCGTATTTTTCAGATTCAGTCCATCTTTTAATCCCAACCGATAGAAAAACTCTTCTGTATCTGCTCCACTGCTGAAAATTGCATTACAGTATTCCGTAATCACTTCTTCCTATTCTGGGGATAACGTTTCCAGTAATTTCTGGTATTTCTTATCAATCTCACTTACCGTCTCTTTATCCTGATTTAACTTCCATTCCGAATACGCTTTTCCCATATGCTCTGTAATTGTCAGATTTACAAATTCTTGCACTTTCTCTGACATGGTACTCTCAGCTTCCTGTTTGTCTTTCTTTTCCTCATTTGATTTCTCAAGTGTTGTATCATCAATATAACGAATGATTTTTCGAATATTTGACTTCATCGACTGCAAATATCCCTTGATCAACACTGCAAGTTTTCTTGCTTCAGACGCTTCTGTTTCAGGATTCGACAAATAAAACTCTTCCAATTCTTTCAGGAGATCTATCCCTGATTTCATCTGAAATTCTACATCCAGCAAATCGTCCATCACTTTATATAATTCTTCCATCATCTATTTTTGCCTTTCTATGTATAGCATACTCAAAAGTTTTCCACCATCATCCCAGGATAAAATCCTGTAATCCACATTTCACGACCTCAAGCACTGCAACTATCCCCATACCGATATGCGGAAGGAGTACAAACACTACTGTCGTAATTGAAAAAGCAAAACAGTCCAGATATATTGAAACATTCTATAATACAGTCCGTATTCATAGTCATTGTGGATATTTGTCTCCAAATGAATATGAGGAACAATATCTGAAAAACTTGGAAACGGACGTAACAAACTTAGCGAGTTAACAATTACAAAAAATGGGAAATTGGTTACATTTAATTTGTACTTTTTCTTGACATAGGACCAATTATGGCATGGACCAAAAAATCACTCGATAAAAAGGAGGGGATCCTGATGTTGATCCTCTATGCCATTTATGTTGTATATATCTGTATACGATAAATATGAAAATTGATTCACTGATGTGATAAAATTCTACCTTTATATTGGAAACAGAAAACAGAAAAATCGCTTGCCTGCAGATAAATTTCTGCCGGCAAGCGATTTTTATTTTTTCAATTAAAATCCTGTCAATCTGAAAAACATCAATTCATTTGCTGATCCGTCGTCTCGTTCCTGTGTCAGCATAATTAACAGAGAGCCGTCATCTAAAAGCTGCATATCTTCCAGCCATGGATAACTGACACCAAATATGTCCTCTGTAGAAATTGCACCTACGTGCGTTCCATCTTTTGCCCAAAATTGTATTTCACGCATATTTCCATCTGCAGCCACAAAACCATTTTCTGTTTCCGCCATGCCTGTAATGGAACCGAGCTTGTCCGGAGAACTGATATCTTCTCCACCTAATTTCAAAAGCTGATTGCCATCATAATCATAGACAACAATTTTTGTGCCTTCATCTTCCACAGCCATGGAGCCGGCAACCATAATATGACTATTCGTGATCTGTACGTCATCTATCATAGAAAACAGTCCCTTGCGTTCTTCATCTTTATTTAATCCGGTCAGTATCCACGGTTCTGCCGTCAGGTTACCGCCTTGATTCGCAATCTTCTGAGTATCACTGTTCACCCAGAAACTGATTCCCCATTCTCCGGATGGATGCATATTCAGATCTCCGTCTACTGTTGTCTGAAGTGCCTTTTTCCCATCTTTTACGCCAATTACATCTCCAATTCCAGGCGAAAGATATAACATTCCACTGCTGTCCCCAGACAAATATTCAAAATCATCGTCTAATTCCATCGAAGATACGAATTCAAGTCCACTTTCTGAATATTCATAAGTATCCAGTTTGTTCTCCAGCAAATGGAACACTTGATTGCCCTGTTTTACAAACTGATGATCCATAATCTGCATAACTCCCTGTGCTTCTTTAAATGGGATATATTTCGGAACGATTGTATAAGAACCTACCATCTGCTCTGCCAATACAGGTTCAACAGGCTCTCCCTCCCATGGCCATGGTGCGTCTTTATTTCCTTCATCCTCTAATTTCAGCACAATTCCTTCTAACAATTCTTTGTCAGAATCATCTATTTCCTGTCCTCTTACTCTGATATCATAGGATGTGCCAGACTGTTCATAACGATACATATACGTTTTTTCTATGGAATTACTTTCCGGCATTGCTGTATATTCTGCATTTCCTATTGTTACAGTGTCCATTTTCCCTTCAGCATATGCCTCTAAATCCACTCCAAAGGCAATTAAACTCTTTCGATATGTATATGAATCCTCCTTGGTTGCTTCTATAGAAATGACATTCTCGGATCCATCTACTGTATCTCCATCAAAAAATCTAACGTAAGAATATTCTTCATCTTTCTTCATATTCTCTTTATCGTAGTTCCATGCCTTCGGATAATACACTGTAAATAAACTTAATTTAAGACTTTCTCTGTCTTTAAATTCTGTTTCTTCCTGCTCTGCTTTTTCCGATTTTTTCTTCTCCGGATTCTTTTTTTGTCCACATGCCGCTATCATCATCATGCATATCATGATACACAGCACACACCATAGTTTCTTTTTCATGGCGTCTTCCCTCCTTTCATGATTTCCACATCCTTTTCAGTTATTCACTGTCACTTTTTACACAGTGGAATGTGTAGTAGTCATCATCATCACTGTAGTCTACTTTCAAAGTACCATCGTCATTTATCATCACTGTAAGAGATGGATTTTCTGATTCAATCGAACAATATCCCAGTGCAACTGACCATGGGAAAGTCCCAATCTCCTCCCCTTTATAAATAACTGTTACATTACGGTCACTTTTGAAATCAAGACGCAGTGCATCATTGATGTTGTCTACTCCTTCCATAGAAGTCTGAGGTCCGTCTCCTAAAAGTTCTTCCACGCTTTCTGCAGCCCACTCACCTATGACTGCATTTTCCTCCTCTGTCAGATAGAGTGCCGGATCCATTGCATCCGTTCCATCCTTTGCAAAAATCACCTTTACTCCCATCTCGAGCATATTATCAAAAGAAATAATATCTTTTCCGATGATTCCCACCATCTCTTCTCCTTCGATGCTCAAGATAAACTGATTATCTTCGACAGACCATTTTCCATTCCCGGTAGTGTCTCCAACTGAAAAGGAAACTTTTCCGTTGTTTTTTACTTCAAATTCAAAAGCACCTCCGAAAGTTTCATCTATACTGACAGACATTCCCATCATCTGGGCGGACACCGCTACCCATTTTCCTTCATACGGGTTCTTCTCTCCTGTTTTTCCGGAGCCTCCACAACCAATCAGCGCTATCATACTGATAATAAGCACCAGTCCAAATAACAAATTCAACTTCTTTCTCATAATCTTCTCCCCTTTCAATTACTTCTTATCTGCAAAAAAAGGAGTCAGCAATTCTGCCACCTTACTGATTGGCATTGTCTGCAAGATCACCTTTCCCGGTCCTTTCACAACGGTATTAAAAATGCCTTCTCCTCCAATCAGCATATTTTTTACTCCTTTTACAGCTACAACATCCATAGTGCAGGTTTCTTCCATTGCCGCTAAGTACCCCGTACTGATCAAAATTTCCTGTCCTGCACTCAAATCATACTCCACTGCATGTCCATCAATTTCTACAAACGCGGTTCCATTTCCGCTCAATCTCTGCATAATGAAACCTTCTCCTCCAAATATGCCTTTCCCTAATTTTTTCTGAAAATGCATGGACAGTTCTACGCCTTCTTCTGAAGCAAGGAATGCACTCTTCTGCACGATCATGGAGTGACCGTTGCTAATCTCCAATGCTTTGATCGCTCCCGGAAAACTTGATGCAAATGCAATCATTCCGTCTGCACCTTCTGCGGTATATCTGTTTTGAAACGCAGAATCACCAGACATCAGTCTGCCGAACATTTTCTTCATTCCGCCTCCGGAAATCGTCTCCATTTTCATGTTCGGGCTCATCCAGCTCATACTTCCGCTTTCTGTGATCATAGATTCTCCTGCTGATAATTCACATACAACAACTGGTAAATTTCCTCCTAAAATCTCATATTTTTTCATAACAAAGTTCTCCTTTCTTTTTCATTTTTCTTTTTTGTTTTCATCCTACAACAGTACCTTTTTCATTAAGCTTTGTAGCACATTGCACACACATATCCAGATCATCACAGATTAAAAAGCAATGGTCACATACAAGACGCTTACATATCGGACAAATATTAAAGATCTCTTTCGCCTGATTCAATGCTTTTTGAAATGCTAAATTCTTTTCCCGTTCATAAAGTGTATCATAAATAATCTTCCGATTTTCATTTTCCGGTTTTTTCCCCGCTCTGGAAAAACGAATTGGTGTACTTTTCCATACTGTTTTACATTCCATGCAGCATAGTGAAAAGCAAAACTCATCCGGCGTAGAACAATCTATTAAATCCTTTTTCGTAATATATTCCACATTTTAACCTCCTTGTTAACCTCCTTGCTCTATCACCATCCCACTCTCAGTTCTCCCTCCTTATCCATTTCCTTTATTTTTTCTTTTATCGGGCGGCCACCATTTCGTAATAAAAGCGTAACAGATTCAGAAAGCAAATACTATGGTCGCCATTCGTATATTATGCTTATTTTTCAAAATACGAACGATTAGTATACTATATATAGCGTTTTATTTTTACCTCTCCGCTATATATGTGCAATATCTTTTTGTGAAAATATAAAAGAGATCTATCGGCAAACAAAAAAAAGACCCTAGCATCATTTCTGATGCTAAGATCTTGATTGGTCATCTTAACTTAATGACATGATGCCGGGGTCAAAACATAGCGTTTTCTATATACTAACCCCTGCTTGAAC
>NZ_JAQDVB010000048.1:0-4366 GCF_027674365.1 Coprococcus sp. AM11-30B
CAACCTGTATAAAATTTTCAATGTTCTTCAATTTAGCCTTGACTTTTTATTTGCAGGCTGTTTTTCTTCCTCCAACTCCCGGAGGACTTCATCGCCGTACTTATCAATCATCCGTACCAGAAAATCAATGCACCGCTCAAATTCAATATTCTGTTGCATAAGCTCCTCCCGTCATTGTTTTGATCTGAGCTTATTTTACAGAACCTGCCTGAAAACCACATTGAATAGAAATTGGTTGTAAATTGACACAATCACTTTAAAAATATCCGTATTTTCTTGAATCGAATGTACGTTCGTGTTATGATAGATATACTCAATCTTAACTACGAAAGGGGAATTTCTATTGAATCGATGCGATTTTTCTTCTATTAGCACTTGCTTAAAAAATCATATCAGCGAAAGTAATCAAATGAGTCAGCCTGATTTTTTATACGAATTATTTGAAGATTTTATGGATGATCCGGCAATCTTCATCAGGATATTACTGACATGGATTTTATTGACGATCCGCCGGAAAGCACTGACCAGGAACGGTTTCAAAGACATAACCGTTTTCTGCATTCCCTGAAATCTGATACTCTGCTTATCATAGATAATTTTAATGTCACTGCCGCACAGGACAGTTTTCTGTCAGTAGTATTAAAATATCGCTGCCAGATTTTGTTTACAACCAGAAGCAAACTGGATGAATACTGTACTCTGCCATTAAAAGAAATAGAGGATATGAACGCTCTCTTCCAGCTGACATCAGTATTTTATTCAGAGGCAGACACGTACCGGGCAACAGTTGAAAAGATCATCGAAACTGTTCACTCTCATACTTTTGCCGTGGAACTGGCAGCAAAACTTCTGAAAAATGGAATCTCAACTCCAGACCAGTTATTAACAAGACTTCAGTTGGAAAAAGCAGCTTTCCATAACGAAGATAAAATTAAAATAATCAAAGATGGACAAAGCAGCAAGGCCACCTATTACAGTCATATCCATACGCTGTTTTCGTTATACACTTTATCTCTTAAACAGCAGGATATCATGTGTAATATGTGCTTTCTTCCTTCCACCGGTATTTCTGCCCGTATATTTGCCAAATGGCTGGAACTGCCCACACTAAATGAAATCAACGATTTAATTGAGACTGGTTTCGTTCAGACAACAACACGTCGCACTATCTCTCTGCATCCGATGATTCAGGAAATCACCCTTTCAGAGACAAAACCATCTGTAACTCGCTGCCACATATTACTGGATTTTCAGGCAACTCTTGAAACCAAACCTGAAAAAACAATAAAACTGGAAAAAGATGCGCTTCATATAAATGACAGCATACCTAAGATTGCCAATTATGCACTGTTCCTGACAGAACAGCAGGAACCCGAAAGAGGCATCTCCGAATTGCAAAAATTATCCGGCATCATCAAGGAATACCATTCCGATGACTGTCTGGATTATGCCAAAGTACAGGAAACCCTTGGAACCATTTATCTGATGACTACCAATCTTCCGCAAGCCAAAACACATTTTAAAAGAGCTTTCAAAATATATGAAAAAATCTGGGCTGATGAACCAGAAATGATTGAAGCAAAATATCAGGAGATTCAGGAGTTATATCCACAGATTGGATTTTCCATTGGAAAAACTCTATCCGGTCTTTTAACAAAATAAGTACAATTTACGGCGGGCAACTGCCCGCCGTTATATTCAACTATTCGTCAAATAAATATATGCATCTTCCAAAGTGATATCATTATCCAGAACACAATTCTCATTTGGCTTTCCTTTGCTTAATACTTTCATATGAATTCCATTTTCTACATACTGCTTAGATGATATAGAATAATTGGCTTCTAACAAACGGGCTTCTTTTGCATTTTGTACCGTACAATTCCAAACACAGCCCTTTGCATTTTCCAGCAACCCACTCACGCTTCCAGAATATAAAAAACTTCCTTTTTTCATAATGGCAAGCTGTGTACAGGTTGCTGCTAAATCTTCTACTACATGAGTGGAAAACAGCACAGTTCTATCCTTTGAAAAATCAACCAAAAGATTGCGGATCCTGATTCTTTCTTCCGGATCTAACCCGGTGGTAGGTTCATCAATAATCAAAAAATCCGGATTATTAAGAAGTGCCTGTATGAGTCCGACACGTCTCTTCATACCACCAGATAATTGCCGCATTTTTTTATTCTGATGCTCTGTAAGAGAAGTCTTTTCCAAATAATATGTAATTCTTTGTTTGAGGTCATTTGTGGATACTCCTGATAGTCCACCCATATATACAAGGCATTCTTTCACCGTAAGATTCGGATATAAGTCGATTTCCTGTGGAAGATAACCAATCTTTTTCTGTATTTTTTCATAATTCCCCTCGTTATACAGAATTCCATCAAGCGAAACCAATCCTTCCGTTTGTTTTAAAACGGTTGTAAGAACCCTCATCAGCGTGGTTTTTCCCGCACCATTCTCTCCCAAAAGTCCGTAAATTCCCTTAGGTATTTCAAGAGATGCCTTATTTACTGCAACTACACCATTTTTAAATCTAACTGTTAAATCATTTATTCTAATACTCATAATCTATCCTCTTTTCTTTAAAGCCATTGGTAATACTGCAAATAAAAACAGCCCCGCTATAAAAGACACAAGCGTTCCATAAATCCAACTCTCGGACATTAATTGAGTAGGTTCACAAAAGCTGAAAGAAAACAATCCCAGATTTCCGAAAAATGAACTTCCCGCTTTTGATATAAGTCCAATGACAATTCCAAATAAACATCCAATACCTGCCCACATATTTCGAAGCAATGTACACAAAATCACAGAGCATATACTCCAAAGCCAGATAGTTCCAAACATTGCAATGAAATATAAAAGAAATATCTGAATACCCGAAATGCCTTCGTTTACACTGCCCGGTTTTTGCCAGAAAAATAAAACATATCCAACACAGGAAAGTATTAATAAATATAATATTTGAACGCCCACTCTCTTTGATATTACTTTTAACTGCTTTTTTTGATCATACAAATGAAATACATCGGCACGCTTACTTTTTACTTCCATCAAATATGTATCACTACAAAAAATAATTGTTAAAAATGCTATTGGAGACTGAATTGCTGAACCGATTTCTTCATAGTATATAATCGGATGAATAGCACACAATATCAGTATAAATGCACATGAATAAAAAATCTTATATAATGACAGGCAGTTTTTTAGTTCCGTTTTCAATAAACCCTCCTCCTTTTCCAGATTGCAACAGAAATACATACTAATATAACTGATGAAATTACAAGAATAATCTGATTTATGTTTGACATTTTGGCTGCATGTGTTTCAAAAAATCTGCCAGGGAATCGCACCATAATAGAGAACGGTCTCATATAATAAATATCATTCTTCATGGTCAGCATATTTGAATATATAATGTGTAAAAACAAGATTGGTGCTGCCGGAAGCGGATTTTTAAATATTACTGCTGTAATTGTATAGACACAACATATCATCAAAAGATTCGGAACAATATAGATCAGAGAATTCACGCAAAAATCAATTGGTATTACCGGAAAGCCCGATTCTAAAGACGTTTTCAAACACAGCATAAAGAATATAACATTCAAAATCACTAATACTCCCAGCATACTAATGAATCCGCTTATTACTTTCCCACATATATATTGGATTGCCGTAACAGGCTTTGTATGTAATAATTCATAGGTACTTTTTCGTGTATCCTGAATAAATAAAAATGATAGCAAGACTGTTGCAAAAAAGGCCATATGCAATCCTGCAAAATCCGTGAACTTTTTGGCAAAGTACCAGGAAAAAGAATGTTCGGATAATTTCCGCTCGATATAATGATTGATTTCTTCTGCTGTCCCCTTATGAATTTCAAGGTCCTCATAAGCATATATTGCATTATAATAGCCATATTGGGATTCCAAAAACCCAGAAGCAGTCTTTACATCCATATTCTGAATTTCTTTCATTATATGATCTGCTTCCTGTCTGCTAAATCCAAAACCATTTTGGGATGTGTCCATTAACGTCTCTTTGATCGTATCTTCCCACTCCCTTCTTCTTTCTTTATCATCAGATGTGGGAATATACCCATCCATGACATCGGCATCTTCCAATGCTACTTCATTTTGTGTGACCTGTTCATTCTGTTTGATATAATGAATTTGCAAATACGGTGACAGGCATTGATACATACTGGCGACTATAATAATCAAGCCAATCCACAAAACAGGGTTCTTTAAATAATCAAGTATACTTCTTTTTATGATTGTTTTCATTGTATCTCTTCCTTTCTACTACAATATATTTATGGTTAATATCCCTTACAGCCAGTAAGGAATTATCC
>NZ_JAQDVB010000049.1:0-3727 GCF_027674365.1 Coprococcus sp. AM11-30B
CATGGAGCTGACTGTTACTAATCGGTCGAGGGCATAACCAAGAAGGTAGGACAGGGTAAAGAAAATGGATGGAGTAAAGATTTAAATTTGTATGTGGTTTTGAAGGTACATGTAAGTATCTTTAATATTCCTCGATAGCTCAGCGGTAGAGCATTCGGCTGTTAACCGAAGGGTCGTTGGTTCGAACCCAACTCGGGGAGTTGAAAACTGTAAGCGATTGCTTACAGTTTTTTTCATTTCATAGGAAATTCCGAAGGAACTGTATCGATGATATTTATCCGGACACCATAGGTGGAGTCGGTCAAATTTAAATATAATAAAAGATTCAGTCTGATTTAGGCTGGACAGCTCTGCATATTTGTATTATAGTAAAAACAGTATTTCAAGGATGATTGCGTAACAATGCTTGTTGCGTTATCATCCTTTTTGGATATAAGGAGGCAAGATAATGAAAAAACTTGCATCAGGAATGGTAATTCTGGCAGGGATACTTTGGGGAAGCATGGGAATTTTTGTCCGCAAGTTTGAAGAATGTGGATTAGGATCGCTGGATATTGTTGCTATAAGAGCAATTACCACGATGTGCATATTGTTTCTCTTTTTGCTGTTTTATAACAGAAGCTTATTAAGGATAAAACTTAGGGATTTGTGGTGTTTTCTGGGAACTGGATTATTAAGTATTGTATTTTTTAATTATTGTTATTTCAGAGCGATTACGATGACATCACTCTCTGTTGCAGCGGTACTTCTTTATACGGCACCGGCTTTCGTTATGGTTCTTTCGTATTTATTATTTCATGAAAAATTTACAGTAAGAAAATCAATTGCTTTGGTACTGACTTTTGTCGGTTGTGTGTTTGTTACAGGAATTATTGGAAGTTCACAGACACTTAGTGGAAAAGGAATTTTAATAGGTATTGGTGCTGGATTTGGATATGCATTGTATTCAATTTTTGGTCGCTTTGCATTAAAAAAAGGATATGATAGTTTTACAATTTCGTTCTATACTTTTTTTGTTGCAGCAATCGGTGTGATTCCTTTATGCAATTTTGAAAAAGTGATCAAAGTAAGCTGCGCAAGCATAAATATAATAGGATGGTCATTATTATTTGGTTTTTTAAGTACAGTGCTTGCATTTTGCCTGTATACTGCCGGTCTTAAAAATTTAGATAATGGAAAAGCTTCTATTTTGGCATCAGTTGAGCCAGTTGCAGCTACCTTGATTGGTGTAATACTATATAAAGAAACCTTATCAGCAGGAGAAATATTTGGAATTAGGATGTTAAACGAAACAGCTATTTCATAATCGGGATGCCTTTTGCAACCCAGCGATAAATCTTCCATATAATGGTGAATGGAAGACTGATACAAATATAAAGTGTAGAAAAAAGACCTGCAAAGCCTCCAATTATAACCAAAAGTAACATTCCAATATTCATGCCTCTCTTACTCCAGTTCTTTGTATTTCTTTTGATAAAGTCATTTTATAAGAAAATATGTAATTTGAAAAGAGATTGGAGTCAAATGAACGATATTTCCACTGATAGTCAGGGTACGTTTTTCAAAATCGAGTATTAACTCACCACATTTGTAAGGGTGGAAGAGTTTGATCTGAAGAGGTATTCATCCGGGTACTGTGTCTGAGTGAGGTGCGGATACATGCACAAGGAGTTCTGCAGAACCGAATGGCTTGGTGATATAATCATCCGCGCCAAGATCGAGAGCTTTTACCTTTTCATGTTCATTTGTACGGGCAGAGATGACGATGATTGAACAGTCGGACCATTCACGAACCTGCTGGATGATTGTCTGACCATCCATATCCGGGAGCCCAAGATCAAGGAGAATGAGATCTGGACAGATAGAATTTATCAGCTGAAGACCTCCAGTACCGGTTATGGCGGTTGTTACTTTATAATTGTGCCCATATAACAGCTTTGTAACAAAAGTAAGGATATTTCGTTCGTCTTCTATAAAAAGGATATTTACTTTTGGCTGCATGGAATGTTTTCCTCCTTTGCTTTTGGTAATGTAAACAGAAATAAAGCACCATTGGTGTGGTTTTTGGCTTCGATATAACCATTGTGTGCGTCAATGATCGTTTTGCAGATTGATAAGCCGATTCCCATACCCTTGTGGGAGTCAACGGAACCAGTATTGTGGCAGATGCCACTGAAAATATCCGGAATAACGTCCGGGTTCAGACCATGTCCGAAATCTTTGACACAGAAGGTTACGTGGTCTGGATGATCAGTGACGGTAAGCTCCGGAGTCTTGTTACACTGATAAGATGGAACCATCAGACAGAAGAGAGGAAGTGGTTGCTGTGGTGAGCAATATAATGATCAACATTCCGATAAATGTGACCGGATAGCCGCTCAATGTGAAATTCAGTCGGAAAAACGGATAGGTAAAGAAGAAATTGATACAGATTACGGAGAAAACAGAAGAAAAGAGTCCGTACAGGTATCCGTTTGTATATCGTGCAATCAAGATCTGGGCAATAATATAAAGTAATGCGATGTTTGCAGTATTTTCAGAAACGAATGAGAAAAAAGAAAGGCAAGTGCGGTCGCGATGCCAAGTAGTGTGAGTGTAAAAAGTGTATTGTTATGTAATAATTTATTCATAGTAGATAATCCTCATAAATAAACAAAATTTTCACAAAAAAACTATCATATTTCCTCGCAAATGTCAACAGGATAAAAAATCATAACAAAATCCAGGCAAAGAGGTTGACACGACAAACTGTATGTGATATTGTTACAGTATGAATTGTAATTAAAAAAATTACAGTTTAACATATAAGAAATGAGGGGAGAAGCGTGACAAGCGAATTTGCAATAGCAGTTCATGCACTTGTATTTCTGGATCGCAGCAATGCTACTATCGCAAGTGAAGAACTCGCAGATAATGTATGTACAAATCCTGTATGCATACGCAGGGTGATGGGAAAACTAAAAAAAGCCGGTCTGATCGAGACAAGAGAAGGCATGGGAGGCGGTTACCAGATCGCAAAAGAAAATTCGGAGATTACGCTGAGGCAGATCAGTGACGCACTGGAGAATACGCTTGTAAAAGCATCCTGGCGTTCAGGAAACCCGGATAAAAAGTGTTTGGTTGCAAGTGGGATGTCTGTAGTTATGGACGAACTTGTAACAGGGATGAACAGGAGCTGTAATGATTATCTGGAAAGAATCACGATCCAGAAAGTAGAGGAACGGCTTACTGCCATTAAAGAAGAAAAAGATAATGAAACAGGAGGATGTCTATCATGTCAGTAATCAATTTAACAACAGAGAATTTTGAAGAAGAAGTATTAAATGCAAAAGAACCAGTACTGGTAGATTTCTGGGCAACATGGTGTGGACCATGCCAGACAATGGGACCGGTTGTTGACGAACTCGCACAGGAGCTTACAGATGTAAAGGTAGGTAAGGTGAATGTGGATGAGCAGATGGCGCTTGCCAGAGAATATAAGGTAATGTCAATTCCGACATTTCTCGTATTCAAAGATGGAAAGGTCGCAGAGAGAACTTTAGGAGTTCAGGAAAAGAGTGAGCTGGAACAGCTGATTCGGTAAGCAAAATATAGAATAAGTTATCTAAGGATGTGCCAAGGCACATCCTTTTTGTAGTTTGCGCACCATGGGCGCGCTCTAACGGGTGAAAGTCGTGTGTTCTGCAAGCTGTTATCAGCTTGCCAGTGAAAGTCTGGTCAAGGTAAT
>NZ_JAQDVB010000005.1:0-180931 GCF_027674365.1 Coprococcus sp. AM11-30B
CAACCTGTATAAAATTTTCAATGTTCTTCAATTTAGCCTTGACTTTTTATTTGCAGGCTCTTTTTTTATTCTGTCCTAAGCGCTGTCACCGGATCGCTCTTTGCTGCTTTCCTTGACGGAATGATTCCACCGAGCAGGGTAAGCCCGATACTCAAAAGAATCAGCACAATTGCCGGAAGCACTGGTAAAAATGCATTGATTTTGTTATTATCTGCCACCGCATGGATGATCATATTTCCAGGGATCAGAAGCAGCAGTGACAGTCCGATTCCGATCAGTCCGGCACACAGACCAATGATAACGGTTTCTGCATTAAATACCTGCGATACATTTCTCTTAGATGCCCCGATCGCGCGCAGGATTCCAATCTCCTTCTTCCGTTCAAGTACACTGATGTAGGTGATAACCCCGATCATAATTGAAGATACTACAAGGGAAATCGCCACAAACGCAATCAGCACATAGCTGATGATATCCACGATATTTGTCACGGAAGACATCAGTGTTCCGACTATATCGGTATAAGTGATGATCTGTTCCTCTTTTCCTTCTTTTTCCATCCGGCTGTTATAAGAATCCAGGATTTTCACCACTTTTTCTTTACTCTCAAAATCCGTCGGATATATGGAAATCTGACTCGGGTTCGCAAAATCCACGTATCCAAGCTTCTGCAGATTATTGTCATAGGAAGCAGTCGCGCTCATTGTCATGGATGTCATCAGCTCTTTCAGATCATCTTCTGTCATATTCATCTGAAATGCCTTTGCAAATGCATCGGTATCAATCTTCATCGAACTTCCAAGCATGTTCTGCAGCTGGGTTCCCACATTTCCCATGGCAGCCTGCATGGCGTTCCCGATTTTTTCTGTGATCTGAGTGACGATCTGATTCATTGCCGAAGTGATCTGTGTCTCAAGCACATCCGAAATTGCTCGGGTATAAGTTCCCATTGCCTTTGCCATGTAACTTCCCATTGTCGCACTTAACTGGCTCTCCAGCTGATCCATATCGATCACCTCGGAAAGCCCGTTCATCAGACGCTGTTTTCCATCTGCTGTGGCAAGGTAGTTCAGAAAATAATCTCCCATTTTGGTCGGATCTGCTTTTCCATTCGCCGCAGCATATGCCGGATAACTACTCGCCAGTTCTTTTGTCAGTTTTTTCAGCTGGTCAGAAGTAATATTTATCACCGTATCTCCAAAAACCTCCTGCTGCCAGGCATTCATAATCTCTTTTGCTTCCTCGGTCTGTAAATACTCCGCCAGGTATTCTCCAAATTTATCCGGATCTGTATATCCTTTTTCCGCAGCATACTTTTGATATCCTTCCATCACACGCTGTACAAGCTCCTGCATCTGATCAATTGTAATCTTAAACCCACCGGTGCTCTCAATGATCTCCTGCAGATTATCTTTCAGGATCTTCTGCGCTTCATCCGTCATCAGGTAATCCATAAAATCTCTCGCCAGATTTGAATAATCTGCTTCCGGATGGAATTTCACATACTCCTGATAACCTTCCATAACACTCTCAGACAACTTCTGCATTCCACCCGGTTTTACGGTAAGATTCAGGCTTCCGATCATATCGCCAAGATTCATCTGTGGCATACCGGACACGTCAAGACTGATCTGATCCAGATTTATCATCCCGGACAGATCCAGAGAATCCCCACCCATCCGGAATGCATTTTCCAGATTCAGGGAATCTGCCGACAACAGATCACCGGAAAATCCACTGTCGTCTAAAACAAATGCTTTCTGAAATGCATCCTCATCTACCGTAAACAGACTGTTCGCATCCAGTCCGTTCTTCTCTTCTGTGGTTCCGAACTGTTCTCCGGTAAATACATTCTTGGATGGATTCTCCAGCTGATCTTTTACAATCTCACTTTTTGCAGCCTCTTTTGCGACATGCTCAGTAAGTCTCTGCGGATAGCCAATCCCCGGTGTCAGAGCGGAAGCATTTGCATCTTCCGATGCCTGTACGATTCCGACGATTTTAAGTTCTTCGCCCTGATCCACGAGTTTCTTCATATATTCCTTATTATCGGATTTATCCTTCCAGATCTCGTACTGGCTGTCATATTCGTAGCAGTCAGACACATTAACCAGTTTAAAAGTTTTTCCAATAATATCCTCATAGGTATATGTTCCGATATTTGCCGGAGTGTTCACATCTTCTTCATTGATAAATTCCTGGATCATTTCGTCCAGTTCCATCTGATCCCGCAGTCCCAAAGTATAAAGGAGAAAATCACTCATGCCTCCGTCCGAAGTCAGCACCAGTACACATTCATTATAATTCTGCGGCCAGCGTCCCGCCTTCACGTCATACTGGTTCTCATAAAGCCCCTCCGTCTTAGGCATTTCATAAAAAACATTCGTACTCATCATCGATGACATCAGACTGTTGGTACTTGCGCCAGAGCTGATTCCAAGCGACTCAAAGGATTTGTCCGGATTCACCTGGCGAATGGAACCATCCTTGTTCTGCCGATAGATTCTTGGTGAAATATTATAAGAATATTCAACGGCACTGGTATAGTCCTCAATTCCACTTTTTCCTCCATCCAGATATTCTTTTAAAGACTTCAGATCGTTGGAGTCCATCGTGGAAAACAGATTGGTCATCATCTGCATAACCTTGACTTCCCCGTCTTTTTTTGTCTCCTTCTTATCCGAACTTCCCGAACCACTGTCCATATTGCCTACCATCATCGATGTCATATCAAATCCGGTACTCTGGATCTGAAGCGGATACTCGGAAAGAGTCTCTTCTTCAATTGACTTGATGTAGGCATTGACTCCGTTGGAAAGTGCCAGTATCAGTGCAATCCCGATAATTCCAATAGAACCGGCAAAAGATGTCAGAAGAGTCCTTGCTTTCTTCGTCTTTAAGTTATTAAAACTCAGGGAAAGAGCCGTCAGAAATGACATGGAAGATTTCCCCATATTCTTATGCTCCGGCTCCTCCATGACCGCTTCATTGACATAAAATTTGTCCGTATCCGAACGGATCTTTCCGTCCTTGAGCGTTACGATACGGGTTGCATATTCTTCAGCAAGCTCTGGGTTATGCGTAACCATTACAACAAGCCTGTCATTTGCCACTTCTTTTAAAAGTTCCATAACCTGCACGCTGGTCGCCGTATCCAGCGCTCCGGTCGGCTCATCAGCAAGCAGGATATCCGGATCGTTGACCAGCGCACGGGCGATTGCCACCCTCTGCATCTGTCCGCCTGACATCTGGCTCGGTCTTTTATGCAACTGCCCTCCAAGACCAACTTTTTTCAGAGCCTCGATCGCTCTCTTTTTCCGTTCTTCCTTCCCAATCCCGGAAATGGTCAGTGCCAGCTCCACATTGGCAAGTACCGTCTGATGTGGAATCAGATTATAACTCTGAAATACAAAACCAATGGTATGATTCCGATAGGAATCCCAATCTCTGTCTTTATATTTTTTTGTAGAAATCCCGTTGATGATCAGATCACCACTATCGTACCGATCCAGTCCACCGATGATATTAAGAAGTGTCGTCTTTCCCGAACCACTCGGTCCCAGGATCGCAACAAATTCATTGTCCCTGAGACTCAGGCTTACATCATCCAATGCCTTCTGTACCAGCGTACCTGTACGGTATTCTTTGCAGATATGTTGAATTTGAAGCATAAAAATTCTCCTTTTAAGTTGTAACTCATGAAACACGTATGTTTTATTGTACACCCTTAAAAGGAGAAAATCATGTCTTTTAGAAAAATTTAATTCTTTTTAGTCTCTATTTTCTGAGAAGTTCTTTTCCCGAAATACCTGGCTCTGTCATATTGACCGGATCCAGAACGGTTTCCATCTCTTTTTCACTTAAAAGCCCTTCTCTGAGGATCAGATTACGGATGGATTCTCCGGTCTTCATTGCTTTTTTCGCAATCTCCGCTGCTTTCTCATAGCCTACATGTGGACAGATTGCAGTAATTACACCGATGCTGTTCTCTACCAGCTGACGGCATCTCTCTTCATTGGCTGTGATTCCTGTCACACAGTTGTCAATAAAAGTCTGCACTGCATATGCAAGTGTATCGATCGACTGGAACA
This sequence comes from Coprococcus sp. AM11-30B, assembly GCF_027674365.1. Taxonomy (NCBI): domain Bacteria; kingdom Bacillati; phylum Bacillota; class Clostridia; order Lachnospirales; family Lachnospiraceae; genus Coprococcus; species Coprococcus sp. AM11-30B. The sequence goes on from NZ_JAQDVB010000005.1 coordinate 4,092, forward strand.
GACAGTAGAATACGATCGGTTCAAACGCATTCAGTTCCAGCTGTCCACCCTCTGCTGCCATCGTGATCGTCACATCATTTCCAATGATGTTAAATGCGACCTGGTTCACTACTTCCGGGATGACCGGATTCACTTTCCCCGGCATGATCGAAGAACCATTCTGCTTTGCCGGAAGGTTGATCTCACCAAATCCGGCTCTTGGTCCGGATGACATCAGACGCAGGTCATTGGCAATCTTGGAAAGTGTGACTGCACACGCTTTCACTGCACCGGATACTGCCACAAACGGATCCAGGTTCTGGGTTGCATCGATCAGATCAAAAGCCTGGACAAACTGAATATCAGATATTTTTGAAAGATTCGGAACAATACGGCTTACATAGGCTTCATCTGCATTGATTCCGGTTCCGACTGCCGTTCCACCCATGTTGACGGTACGCATCTCGTCCATCGCATTATCCATACGGTGGATATCACGCATGATGGCATCGGAATATGCCTGAAATTCCTGACCCAGACGGATCGGAACTGCATCCTGCATTTGGGTGCGTCCCATCTTGATCACATGGTCAAATTCCTCTGCCTTTTTGCAGAGCGCTCCATGAAGTCTGAGCAGTTCTTTTTTCAGATTCTGAAGAAGTCTGAGTGAAGTCATCTTGCCGGCTGTCGGAATAACATCATTTGTGGACTGTCCGCAGTTTACATCATCATTCGGATTTACTGCTGAATAATCTCCCTTTTTCCCGCCAAGAATCTCAATCGCACGGTTGGCAATGACTTCGTTTGCATTCATGTTCAGAGAAGTTCCCGCACCTCCCTGGATCGGATCTACGATAAAGTACTCATGCAACTTTCCTGCAAGGATCTCATCACATGCCTGTACGATTGCTTTTGCCTTTTTCTTTTCCAGAATCCCACTCTCGCAGTTGGTGATCGCAGATGCTTTCTTTATGTACGCAAGACTGTTGATGATCTCCGGATGCATATTCAGCCCGGTAATGCGGAAATTCTCCGCAGCACGCAGTGACTGTACCCCGTAATATACATCTCCCGGAATATCCTTTGCCCCTATTGAATCCTGTTCTACACGATAACCTGTTTTGTTTTCTTTTCCATTTTCCATCTCAAAAACCCTCAATTTTCCATTTTTCTTTGGCGTATTGCCTTTGTTGTTTTCATTATAGTTCTGTGTTACAATATAATCTAATACATATATTTTTATAGTAACTATAATTTTAAAACTATGTCAAAGGAGAATACCTATGTTTCAGGGAATGGAATATGTTTATGAAGTTTATCTGGAAAAAAGCTTTTCCAAGGCGGCTGAGAAGTTATTTATCTCACAGCCTTCACTCAGTGCCAACGTAAAGCGTGTCGAGCACCACATCGGATATCCGATCTTTGACCGGAGTACCAAACCACTGTCCCTTACCGAATGTGGGGTACAGTATATCAAAGCAGTAGAAAAAATAAAAAGTATCCAGAATGAATTTGAAGGATTTGTAAACGACTGGGGCGATCTGAAAAAAGGAGCACTCACCCTCGGAGGAAGCAACCTGTTTTCCTCCTGGATCCTGCCTCCGCTGATCGCGGATTTTGCCCGCAGATATCCTCTGATCCAGATCAGCCTGGTTGAAGAAACCACTGCCAATCTTGCCCGTATGCTGCGACACGGGCAGCTGGATCTGATGCTGGACAGCAGTGTTCTGGATGCCGCCATCTACGGCTGCCGTAAATTTCAGGAAGAGCACCTGATCCTTGCTGTTCCTGGAGCATTCCCGATCAATAATAGGCTGCGCTCCTATCAGCTTCCTGTAGAAGATATCCTGAGCAAAAGATTTCTGAAAGAATCCTGCCCTCCCGTTCCTCTGACACGCTTTAAAAGTGAACCATTTATTATGCTGAAACCGGAAAACGACACAGGGAAGCGTGCCCGTATGATCTGCCAGAACAATCTCTTTGAACCAAATATCATCCTGGAAATGGATCAGCAGATGACTTCTTACAACATCACCTGCTCCGGCATGGGGATCTCTTTTATCGGAGATATCATGCTCTCAAAAGTACCTCTTACCTCTGATGTGGTGTACTATAAGCTTCCTGCAGGCGAAAGCAGCCGTGACATCCGGTTCTACTGGAAAAATGGTCGCTACCAGACAAGGGCAATGGAAGAATTTTTAAAAATGGCGTGCCAGTAAGGCACGCCACTTTCCTGTAGAACAGATACTATCTATTTATCTGCAATCTTGGATCCGACAAATATTTCTTCTCTACATGAACCTACTCACTTCTGAGTGCATCGATCGGATTCATGTTCGCCGCCTTCACCGACGGAAGGAGTCCGAAAATAATTCCGATCAGTGTGGAAAATACTACTCCGACCAGAATAGACACTCCGCTGATTGCCACCGGAACTGCCGAGACTGCGGAAATAATATAGGCAAGCGCAATTCCTCCTGCCACACCGATCAGACCTCCGAGAAGGGTAAGCACTGCCGCTTCCGTCAGAAACTGCGTCAGGATCCTTCTTTTTCTTGCCCCCAGCGCTTTTTTCAGACCGATTTCTCTCGTTCTTTCTGTCACAGACACCAGCATGATATTCATAACACCGATCCCGCCAACCAGAAGTGAAATGCTTGCAATCCAGAGCAGCTGCTGGTTCGTCGAGCTACTGATCTCCTGGATCTGGTTCGCCTGTTCCAGAAGATCTTCCCCTTTATACTTTATCGTCTCATCAGACACAGTCAGATAACTGTTCAGGATATCTGCCGCCTTTTCTCCTGCCACGGTCATCTCATCTGTGCTTGTCGCGCGGACAACCAGATTCTGCGGTTCATCGTACTGATAAATAATCGACCACAGTGTATCCGGAATACAGATCGTTCCGCTTCCATCTGTGGATACATAACGGTAATAGTCTTCCATCGAATTGATCACCGGCTGCGAATTTTCTTTTCTCGCCATCATACCGATCACGGTAAATGGCTCCCCTTTAACCTCAATAATCTTTCCGATCACATCTCCATCCGGGAATAGAGCTGTGGCTGTCGTTTTATCAAGCAGCACAACTTTCCGGTTTGCAGTAAAATCTTTTTCGGAAAAGCCACGCCCTTTTGTGATCTGAAATCCATAGGCATCCAGATAATTGGAATCTATCCCAAGAATATTACAGCTTGCCAGCTTCTGACTGCCTGCATATACAGCATCATATTCATTCCGTCTGTGATAAAGGGATGCACTTTCCACCTCATCCAGTGCCTGAATCTCACCAAGTGCCTGATCTGAAATCTCCGGTATTCCATCCGGAACCTCCTGATAAGACAGATCCAGTGTCCAGTCTCCCTGATAAAGCTGGATATTGACCGCATTATTTCCCGCGCCAACCAGATTTTTCTTGATCTGCTCATTGGTTCCTTTGATCGTTGAAACAATTGCAATGATCGATCCGATTCCGATAATAATACCAAGCATCGTCAGCGCAGACCGCAGCTTATGACTCCAGATTCCCTGAAATGCCAGCCTGATATCTTCAAGCATCTCCTCACCCCCTCATTAATTATAATCATACAATGACTCCACTGTCTTTGTCTTCGCACCCTCTTTTACATTTCTTCCATACGGAAATGCAATCTCATCCTCCATGGTAAGTCCGGAAACGATTTCCATGGAACCGTACATATTTTTTCCAACCTCTACATACTGCTTCTCCAGCCTTCCATGTTTTCCTTTCTTGTATACATAGGAGCGGTTTCCGTCTTCTCTTATGAACATCTGTTCCAGGTAAATCGAATTCCCATTGTCACCCGAAAGTCCGTCTACGGAAATACTGACACCATCGCCAGATGAAAGATCTGCATCTTTCTCAACCACTGCAGTAAACGGATAGTAGGACATATTAGGATTCTCGCTGCTCTTCATACTTTCAACCGGTGAATTACCGATACTGGTGATCGTTGCCTCATAAGAGTTCCCCGTATTCCAGGAAGTCACCATCACAGTCATACCCTCTTTTAATTTATCATAGCTGCTTTCGGCAATCCCTCCGATTACATAGCAACCATTTTTTCCGGTCACAGATATAACCGGTTTATTCTCCAGCTTTGCCTCTTCTTCGTCAAGTACAGATTTTACCGTTCCCTCTACTGTACTTTTTACAACACCATTATTTACTTTTTTATCCAGCTTTTTCAATTCCAGTTGCGCTGTTCGCTTTTCCAGATCCAGGTCCTTGATCTTCTGTTCTTTTTCCTGGATCTGCTTTGCCTGCTCTTCCCTGGTCATTCCATCTGCGTCTCCTGGATCCGGTTCTTCATATCCACCAGGGTTATCCGGTTCGTCCGGAATTATCGGCTCTTCCGGTGTCCCCGGCTGCTCCGGATTTTCGGGCTTTATCACCTGTCCGGTCTTTCCGTCCAGCGTCCAGGAGTATAAAAGAAGCGTCGGTTCCTTCTCCTGATCCACTACATCAAAGATACAGACCGCCCTCTCTTCCAGCATTTTCAGCATGAACTCCGCATTTACCGTTGCTCCCGGCGCACAAAGATAGCGATACGGCTTTTCTTTTGTTCCATCTCCATCTTCATTATAAGGAGCAGCGTCCTTTGTAATCTCTTTATAAATGATCTTATCCTTCAGTTCTTCCGGAAACGGCTTCCCGATTGATGGTTTTTCCGGTCCTTCCGGATTTTCTGGTGTCTCCGGCTGCTCAGGATTTTCGGAAGTATCCGGATTTTCCCCTTCATTTTTCTTTGTATCCGCAGTCCGTATTATTCCAGGTCTGGTTCCTTTTGCAGTCATTTTTCGTAGTTCATCCTGGCTTCTTTCAACAGATGCAACAATCTTTGCATTTTTCAACTGTTCTAATTCTGCCTTTTGATTCTGAATATTCAGTTCAATCCCCTGAATCTCCATCTGCTTCATCTCCTGCTCAAGTCCTGCAAGCGTAGTATCATAGGCAACCAGACGATCGCCGATCTTCACCGTATCCCCTGATTTGACATAAATCTCCTTGATCGTAAGGGTATCATCATGGTAAATGTCCTGGCTCGCACCTGCCTGCACCTTCGCATAATCATAAATATCCGATTCTGAATACCATCCACCATTACTCATACTTGCTACCGGTGCTACCTTGACCGCTTTTTCACTTTTTTTCATTGCAAATAAAGTGCCGCCTCCAATGAAACATACACAGACAACCAAAGCAATCCCGATCTGAAGAATTTTTTTCTTATTTCTTTTTTGAAAAGTCATCCTTTATTCCCCCTCTTCCATGCCTCCTGCCTGTACATTTTCGTTCTTCTGAACGGCTGCTCCTTCTTTACATTCTCCATCCGGCCAGACAATGTAATCCGTCTCTTTCAGTCCTTCTGTGATTTCCCATGTATCCTGCTCCTCATCATAAGCACCAAGCTTTACATTTCTCTTTTCCAGTCTGTCCTTTTTATTTGCTACCCAAACGTAAGGCTCTTTCCCGTCTGCATCTACAATATAAGCAGTCATCAGATGTAATCCCTCTGTATTTACTCCGGTTCCAGGCTCGATATATACATGCTGTCCCAGCATCAGACCATCACTGGTTTCAAGCGTTACATAAAATGGATACTTAGTTGCCCGGGCAGAAGAATCCGAGCCGGAATACATCTCGCTTTGTGAACTGCTCTCCGGTTTTTCTGTGTCGATCACATCCACAGATCCCTTCCAGATCTCCTCCTGGTTATTCCTTGCCCGCACTGTCACAGCCATTCCCGGCTGAAGCTCACCGATATTCTGTTCACTGATCTTTCCCTTAATTCGGTATTTTCCAGTAGAAAGAATGCTCATAAATGCCTGCTTTTCTCCACTGTAATTATCATAGCTAGGATCCGGATTGATCTCCTGGATGATTCCTGCAATCGTGGATGTCACCGTGGATGATTCCAGACTCTTCTTCGTCCGGTTCACTTCCAGTTCTTTTACTTTATAATTATATTCTTCCTGTTTTACATTCGTCTGCAGCTCCTGGATCTGCGTTGTATAAGAAAGCTGCTCACCTGCCGGTGCATTCTTTTTCTCTGTCGTTAAGGCCGCAATCTGTGAATTCAGATTGGAAATACTGTTCCCTATCTTCTCCAGCTCCAGATTCCCCTGCTCCAGTGTCATCGCAAGCTCCTCTGTATCATATTCAAAGAGTTTCGTCCCAGGCTCCACTTCCTGCCCTTTTTCTACGAAAATCTCTTTCACTTTCTGTCCTTCTGAAAGTGAGATTTTCAAAGTATCCTGCGCCTCCACAACGCCTGCAAATCGGTTCACGGTTCCGCTTCCGTTTCCGGTGATCACGCTGACCTTGTCTGCATAGAGGGTGTTTTTCGCGGAATCCTTTCCCACTCCCGAAACCATGTGCAGGATTGCGGCAATCAGAGCAACTGCAAAAATAAAGCATATAATAAAAATCACCTTTTTCTTCCCCATCAGATTTTCTTTGAAATTCCCCTTTACATTCATTTTCATTCCCTCCTCATCATTCTACTTTTAAGGTGTAAAAGTTTGTTGAAGTTAGTCCGACAAAGTGTATATAGAAAGTGCTGCGGCTTCCCTTCGGCAAACTATTCCGAGGAACCTCTGAAAGCGGGAATCGTGTTCAGCAAAGGCTTCCACGATTCCTGAGTTTCCTCTCCATTGCCTCAATAAGGAAGCCGCAGCACTTTCCAGATCCAATTTGTCCCTCTAAGTTATCGCACAATACCATCGCCCCATAACTTAAATTCCGATGTCCAATCATAGCTTCAGTATACTGGAAAACAGTGGAGAATACTATTTATATTTTCTTAATTTTCATTTATTTTTATATCGCTTGATTTTTTGACTGAATTTTCATTCTTTTTAAATATACATGTAATGCCCAATAACAGCAGTCCCACTACTTTTTTGAACATTGAACACCCAGAAGGGCAAAGCCAGCAAAGTAGAATGGGTGCGACATAGAAAAGTAATCCCGTAGATTCACTTTTTGCGCAATGGAGAGGAAACCCAGGAATCGTGGAAGCCTCTGCTGAACACGATTCCCGCCCCAAGTGGTTCCTTGGAATGATTTGCGCAATGGAATCTACGGGATTACCTTTCTATGTCGCACCCTCACAACCTCCCCTCCATGCCCTTCGTCCCCCCTTCTACATCCACAAAAAATACACCGCAGGATTCCCCCATTTCCTGCGGTGTTTTCTTACATACTCTATTCTTCTACCATATGACAAGCTACTTTATGCCCCGCCTTCACTTCTCTGAAAACCGGTGCTTCCTGTCTGCATTTTTCTGTCGCATTCGGACAGCGTGTGGAGAACGCACAACCCTTAAAATCTTCGGTTCTGACCGGCTGTTCTCCGGAAAGCTCTGAAAATCCGTCCCGCTCAATATACGGATCCGGCACAGAAGCAAAAAGTCCTTTCGTGTACGGATGGAGTGGATTTGCAAACAATTCTTCGGTATCGGTTTCTTCTACCAGTGTTCCCAGATACATAACCCCAATACGATCTGAGATAAAACGGATAACACCGATATCGTGTGAAATAAATAAAAGGCTGAGTCCCAGTTCCTTCTGAAGTTGCATCAGCATATTCAGGATCTGTGCCTGAATCGATACGTCAAGCGCAGATACCGGTTCATCACAGACGATCAGCTTTGGTCCGATAACAAGGGCACTTGCAATACCAAGACGCTGTACCTGCCCACCGGAAAGCTCGTGCGGAAAACGGAAATAATGGTCTTCGGAAAGCCCTACCTTCTTCAGAACCTCTACTACCTTTTCTCTTCTTTCTGCTGCATCCAGATTGCTGTGGATCTTCAGGATATCCTCCAGGATATTTCCGATTCTCTGACGCGGATTCAGTGCAGAAAGGGTATTCTGGAATACCATCTGCAATTCTTTTCTAAGTGGTCTGAACTCTTTGTCACGTAATTTACAAAGATCCTTTCCATCGTAAAGAATGGAGCCACTGTCTGGTTTTGTCAGCCCTACAATTGCACGTCCTGTGGTAGATTTTCCACATCCGGACTCCCCAACCAGTCCGTATGTCTCACCTTTTTTGATGGAAAGGGACATATTATCTACCGCACACATCCGGGATGTTTTCCCAAAAAGGCTGCTCTTTCCGGTTTTCAGAGGGAAGGACTTTTTTAAGTTTTTAATTTCCAGTAAATATTCGCTCATCTGTCTATACCTCCTCTTTCACTGCCTGATCTGCATATTTCCAACATTTTACCAGATGCCCTTTTCTTGCTTCCACAAGCGGCGGCTGTGTATTCTTGCAGCGGTCATCCGCGTATTTACATCTGGTACAGAAATGACATCCGACTGGGATCTTGGTCAGCGGTGGTACGGTTCCCGGAATAGTTGGAAGTTCTTTACCTCTCTCCACTCCAAGATGCGGGATACAGGCAAGAAGCCCTTCCGTATACGGATGCAGTGGATTGGCAAAAAGTTCTTCTGTCGTAGTATCTTCTACTACCTGTCCCAGATACATAACCTTCACACTATGACAGAGCTGCGCAACCGCCCCCATGTCATGCGTGATAAAGAGCACGGACATACCAAGCTTTTCATTCAGCTCTTTGATTAGATGCAGGATCTGTTCCTGGATTGTTACATCCAGGGCAGTCGTCGGCTCATCTGCGATCAGAAGCTTCGGCTCGCAGGCAAGTGCCATTGCGATCATCACTCGCTGCTGCATACCACCGGATAATTCAAACGGGTACTTTTTCATGCAGTCTTCCGGATTCGGAATCCCGGTCAGCTTCAGCATCTCGATTGAACGTGCCTTTGCCTCTGCCTTTGTTACGTTTTTATGAAGAAGCACGATTTCGCTGAGCTGCTTTTCAACGGTATGTACCGGGCTTAAAGAGTTCAGCGGATCCTGGAAAATAACAGAAATATCATTTCCACGGATCTCTCTCATCTTGGAAAGCGGTCGCTTTAACAGGTCTTCATTTTCAAACAGGATCTCTCCCTCGTACTGCACTGCGGTGTCGTGATCACGAAGACGGAGAATGGACTGTGACATGACACTTTTTCCGGATCCGGACTCTCCTACAACTCCGATGATCTCACCCGGCTGGATGCAGAGATTTACTCCGTCTACTGCAGGAAGCCATTTCTTATGAACGGAGAATTTTACCCGCAGATCTTTGACTTCCAGAATTGGGTTTTTACATTCATTACACTGCTTTTCCATTATTTCTTCGCTCCTCCTTTTACTCTCGGATCAAGGAAATCCCGGAGACCGTCGCCCAGAAGATTCAGACTGAGTACACAGACTACTACTGCAATACCAGGGCAGATCATGGTCCACGGTGCCTTTGAAAATACCAGCTTACTGTCCTGCAGCATATTTCCCCAGCTTGCTGCCGGAGCCGGAATACCAGCACCTAAGAAGCTTAAGGATGCTTCGGAAATGATTGCCTGTGCAAAAATGAAAGAGGCCTGCACGGTAAGCGGTGAAATAACGCCCGGAAGGATCAGCTTCCAGAGGATTTTAAAGTTACTGAACCCCTGCACCTTTGCAGCCTCCACATACGGCTGCTCTTTGATGACCATCGCACTTGCACGGACAGTACGCGCCACACTCGGTGTATAAACGATCGTCAGGGCAAGCACCACATTCCAGCTGGAAGTACCAAGTGCTGCGATCAGGGCAATTGCAAGAAGGATTCCCGGAATGGCGATCAGACCATCACAGATTCTCATCAGGATCTGGTCAAGAATTTTGAAATAACTTGCATACACACCGATGATCGTGCCAAGGATGCAGGAAAATGCAGCAACACATCCGCCTACCCATAGGGATACTCTGGCTCCATACATCAGACGGATGAATATATCACGGCCATATTCATCTGTTCCAAAAATATATTTTGCACACGGCGCTTTAAAACGTTCTGTGACCGTCATGGCATTTGGATCAACCTTACTAAGAAGCGGAACCAGGACAGCTACAATAAGAATTACGACAAATCCGACTGCACCGATGATCAGTGCCGGATTTGCAAGAAGTTTTTCTTTCCGAAGCTGTCTCTGTTCTTTAAAAATCGCTTCACTGGCTTCAGACATACTTTTTCTTGTAAAATACATCTTTTTTTCCTCCTATTTGCGTCCTGGTTGGAGTCTTGGATCTACGAAACCGTAAAGAACATCCACCACCAGATTGACAAGTACATACAACATGGTTACAAATAGTACAACTCCCTGAATCACAAAGACATCTCTTCTGTTGATGGAAGTCATGGTCAGCATACCAAGCCCCGGTATGTTAAACAACGTTTCTGTGACAATAGTACCTGTGATCAGACTTCCGAATGACTGTCCCACCGCTGTTAAAATAATCGGCGCTGCATTTTTAAGTCCATAGACCAGAACCACTTTCATCTCTTTCAGTCCCTTTGCCCGGGCTGTATGGATGAAGTTTTTATAAAGCACATCCAGAAGGGAAGATCTTGTCATTCTGGTAAGATATGCTGCCTGTACGATTCCAAGTGACAGAGCCGGAACAAACAGATATTTCAGATGTTCGCCAAATCCTGCAGAAAGTGTGGCATAGCCTGCAACCGGGAACCAATGATTATACACACTGAAAGCAAGCATCAGAAACATACTGAGCAAAAATCCCGGAAGTGCAGAACCGAGAAGTGAAATTGAAACGGCTGTTACGTCAATGGCTGTTCCTCTTTTGTAAGCCGCAAGGATTCCAAGCGGTACGGAAAGGATCAGTGCAAAAATCTGTGCAAGAATTGCCAGACTTAAGGTTGGTCCAAAATACTCTCCGATTGCCGAAAGAACAGATGTCTGAAGAAAATAAGAATTTCCCCAGTTCCCGTGTAACACATTTCCAAACCAATCAAGATACTGTACCAGAAATGGTCTGTCAAAACCAAGCTGTGCATTGAGTGCACTGATCTGATCCGGAGTTGCTTCCATACCAAGAATTGCCGTTGCAGGTCCCCCGGGGATCATGTAAACTACCAGGAAAGCAACAACTGATACGACAAACATAACCGGGATCAGTGATAAAAGTCTTTTTCCGATATAAGATAACATACTGTACTCCTTCTTTAAAAAACGGCGAGCCGCATCTGCTGCTCGCCGTTACCATCTCCGGATTATTTTGAAACTGTTGCGTTCCATAAAATCGGGAATCTTAAGTAATCATAACCTTCTACTTTTGTGCTAAGAGCATTTACGCCTGTGTAATGCCCGATAACAGATGCTGCACCATATTCATAAAGAAATTCCTGTAGATCTGCCCATGCAGCAGAAGCATCTTCTGTAGATGCAGCAGAACGGATCGCTGTAATTCCATCTGTAACTTCCGGTGTATCAAGTCCTGCCCATCCTTTATCAAGCACGGATAACTGAATCGGAATTACGTTGTAGCTGTTACTTGTCACATACATGCTGAACTGTTTCGGATCTGCACGATGTTCCATGAAAGTACTGAAATCATAGCTTTCAACTTCAGCATTGATTCCAACTTTCTTTAACTGTTCCTGAACAACCAGTGTTGCACTGTACATTTCCGGATAATCCGGTGTTGTTACAAGTACAAGTTTTTCGTTATTATATCCTGCTTTCTTAAGAAGCTCTTTTGCTTTATCCGCATCCTTCTGGTTGTAATATTCTTTTCCTGCATCTGTTCCCCACTGTGTATCTGACGGGTTGAACCATCCCGGATTTTCTTCGTAGAGGTCTTCGTTACCGTAACATGCAAGAAGAATATCGTCACAGTTAAGTGCAGCAAGCACGGCCTGTCTCATATCCTGGTTAGCCATGATTCCTTCTGTTGTATTAAGGAAAAGGTTAAGTGTACCACCCTTTGTAATGCTAAGTGTTACGTTAGAAGCATTTGCCAGATCATCATAGTTATCCAACGGAATTTCTTCAACAACATCATACTGTCCGTTCTGTGCACCTGCGAGTCGTGTAGATGCATCTGTAACGAAATCAAATACCAATGTCTTTGTTGCAGCGGTTTTTTCGCTTGCAAGACCAGATGTTGCATTTTCATTTCCCTGGTAATCATCATTCTTCTCTAACTTGATGTACTGATCCTGTTTCCACTCAGCAAGTTTATACGGACCTGTACCGATGAATTCGCTGATTCCTTCATCTGTAGCAGCTTCAACAATCTCTGCCGGATAAATAGCTGCGAACATGATCGGGTTAGCAAGAACGGTAATAATATCAGAAGAAGCCTGGTTAGCTGTCATCTTCACTGTATAATCATCCACTTTTTCAAATGTAGATCCACCGATCAATGTATTTGCCTTTGGTGATTTTTCTATCCAACGGTTCATAGATGCAACAACGTCATCTGCAGTCATCTCGTTGCCGTTATGAAATTTCACACCTTCACGAAGTTTAATGGTATATTCAAGACCATCTTCGCTTACTTCGTAAGATTCTGCAAGAACCGGCTGCGGCTCATAGTTTTCATCCATTGCAAACAGTGGCTCAAAAATATGATACGCAATCTGTCCTACAATGTTGGAGTTGCTGATCTGTGTGTCAAGTGTTGGCGGGTTTGCTGATACTGCAATGTGCATTTCATCTTTTGCCGCTGCTGCTTCTGTCTGCTTTGCATCTGTGCTGCCATCTTTCTTGTCTGATCCCCCGCAACCTGTTGTTGCAAGAAGAGCTGCACATAAAGAGAAAGCAAGAACACGTGAAAGTGTTTTCTTTTTCATTAATTCTTTCCTCCTAAAATTGTCATATAATTAACACCTTTTGTAGTATACATCAATTATATTTATAAGTCTAATTGTTTTTTCCTATAAGTATTGTTAATATTTTATTCTTCTATAACTATTCTTTAACTACCGCGATTACATGCTTTCTGTTCAGTCCATCTAATGTTTTTATTATATTCTTCTTACACGTTTTCGGCAATCAGCAATTTTTCCGTATAACACTTTACGGAAAGCTGAGAAGTCTCACGCTATGATACATCAAAAGTTGAGGAAATATTGGGGAGTTACACTACTCCCCAACAAAATAAAACAGGCAATCTCCGCCTACTTATTTCAGAAGAATGAGGCGAAGTTTCATACGCCAGTTGGGGAATTAAAATTCCCCAGCTCACTCCCCAACTTTTACCCAATTCCATGCATAAATAGCGATAATTTACGATAAGTCGAAATTTATTCCCCAATACGCAAAAAAACCTTGAATTCAAGGTTTTTCGTTGATTTACATAACAAAAAGGACATTCGCAATCCGCTTTGCTACTTGCTCATAACAAAAATGAGATTGCAAAGCAATCCCATTTTCGTTAAATTCTTTTGTGAACTGTTCGATTATGCGTTCATCTGAGCTGCAACTTCAGCTGCGAAATCTTCATTTTTCTTTTCAAGACCTTCACCTGTCTCGAAACGAACGAATTTCTTCAGAGTGATAGTTGTTCCGTTAGCTTTTCCAACTTCATCAAGGTATTTAGCTACAGACTGTTTTCCGTCTTCAGCTTTTACATATACCTGATCTAACAGACAGATTTCCTTCATCTCTTTGTTGATACGTCCGGAAATCATTCCCTGGATAACCTTTTCCGGTTTCTGAGATTCTTTCGGGTCGTTCATAATCTGAGCAAGAAGAATTTCTTTCTCATGTGCGATGTAATCAGCATCTACATCTGCCTGGCTTACATACTTAGCATTTAAAGCTGCTACCTGCATAGCTACGTTTTTCAGAGCTTCTTTAACAGCATCGTTAACAACTGCTGTATCAGCTTCTACAAGAACACCGATACGTCCGCCACCGTGGATGTAAGATACTACACAGCCATCTGTAACGATCTTTTCGAATCTTCTGATGCTGAGCTTTTCTCCGATTACAGAAATCTTTTCTGTAAGTGCATCGTTAACTGTCTTAGAAGCATCTTCGTTCCAAGCTTCAGCCATGAATCCTTCCATATCTGTAGCTTTTGTAGTAAGTGCCTGATTAACAACTGCTTTTACGAATGCCTGGAAATCAGCGTTCTTAGCAACGAAGTCTGTCTCAGAGTTAACTTCTACGATAGCTGCTGTCTTATCTTCTTTAACGTCTGCCATAACAATACCTTCAGCTGCGATACGTCCGGCTTTCTTAACAGCCTTAGCTTCGCCATTCTTTCTGAGGTATTCGATTGCTGCATCCATATCTCCGTTAGATTCGTTCAGAGCTTTTTTGCAGTCCATCATACCAGCGCCTGTCATTTCTCTTAATTCTTTTACCATGCTTGCTGTGATTGCCATGATTTTTTCCTCCATCTTTCAATATGATCTTTTGGATTGTTCGAATTATTCTTCTGTTGTTTCTTCAGCTGTTTCTACGTCTTCGCCTTCGTAAACTTCTTCTGCTTCGCCCTGGTTTGCTTCGATTACAGCATCAGCCATCTTGGATACGATAAGTTTTACAGCTCTGATAGCATCATCATTTCCTGGAATTACATAATCAAGTTCTTCCGGATCACAGTTTGTATCAGCAATACCGATCAGCGGGATTCCAAGTGTGTGAGCTTCCTGAACACAGATTCTTTCTTTCTTAGGATCTACTACAAAGATAGCATCCGGGATTCTCTTCATTTCTTTGATTCCGCCAAGGTTCTTTTCAAGCTTTTCCCATTCTTTCTTGATTTCGATAACTTCTTTCTTCGGCAGTACATCGAATGTTCCGTCTTCTGACATAGCTTCGATTTCTTTCAGACGAGTGATTCTGCTCTGGATTGTCTTGAAGTTTGTAAGCATTCCTCCAAGCCATCTTTCGTTAACATAGTACATTCCGCAACGTTCTGCTTCTGTCTTGATAGCATCCTGAGCCTGTTTCTTTGTTCCTACGAAAAGGATCTTTCCACCTTCTGCTGCGATGTCAGATACTGCCTGGTAAGCTTCATCTACTTTACCTACAGATTTCTGAAGGTCGATAATGTAGATACCATTTCTCTCTGTGTAGATGTACTCTGCCATCTTAGGGTTCCATCTTCTTGTCTGATGTCCGAAATGAACACCTGCTTCTAAAAGTTGTTTCATTGAAATAACGCTCATGTTTCTTTCCTCCATTGGTTTTTTACTTCCGTGTGCTTATGTCCGCGAACCATGCTTGTCAGCTTTGGCACCACCGGGATAAACCACACACGTGTTTTTTTGCAACGTTAGCATTGTATCACAAAAGCCCTGCATACGCAAGGCTTTTTTCAGGGTTTCCCCTGCAGGTTCTCATATTTTTTCAAAATCAGCAGCAAAAAAGCTGATATCCGACAAGGAGGCACAGCAGAACGATCAGGATTCCGATAAATATGCTCGGAATAAACATCATGATCACCATACCCAGTGCCACAAAAAACAGTGCAAAACCAAATACCCGTTTCATCTTCGTTCCTGCTTTTTCCTCTTTTACAATAAATATATGCCAGAAACCTACGTCTATTCCTGATTTTCCGGAGAATCTGCTTCATTTAACAGATCTGCCACATCCTCCTCCGTCATCTTATCCTCAGAAGGGGATTTAAAACGGTCGATCACATCCGGGACCATATCCAGGATCTTGGTCATGGTATCCTGATTTTTGATGTTGACCAGTCTGGTTGTTCCGTTCTGGATCACAAGCACCGCACTCGGGATCATCTTTCCGCCGAGTCCGCCGGCTCCTCTGTCCTTTTTGTCCGCATGAAATGCCCCTGCTCCGATTGCAAAAGATACATCAACAAGCGGAAGAATGATCGTATCTCCGATGTGGATTGCATCTCCTACAACGGTTTTGGATGATACCACGCCGTTCATCCCTTTAAACAATGCATCTACTGTCTCTTTAAACTGATTATCTACTGCCATTTTTTCGATTCCTCCTGTTATTTTCTATCGAAAGCTTTACCATTTAAACTCCCTGATATCATAGTAAGTGCTGCGGATATTCTTATCCAGCAGCATCTTTGCTGCAAATACTGCCATATGAACTGTTCTTAGTCTTCCTTTTACATAAACGGAACCTTCCAGTACCCGCTTTTCAAAATCCGGTTCCAGATCCATATTTTCTCCGATAAATGCATAAAACATTCCACAAAGTGCCAGTACCTGTCCGGTATGGTAAGGATCTTCAAAACCGAAATGCAGTTTTACGCGAAGCTTTTTCGGCTTCAGAAAACGCTTCACCCAGACCAGTTCCTTTTTGCCACGTGCAAAAGCTGCTTTATGATTTTCCTGTTCCAGAAATTCCAGAATTTTATCTTTTTTCTCTGCGATATTCTTTATTTTATCACATAAATTCTTCCATGTACATTTGATCTTTTCCAGGATCTCACGAAGCTTCTGACTGAGCTTCCGGATCAGTTTTCCAAATGCTTTGACTGGTTTCTTCCGCTTTCGTGGAGTTTTGTGAGCCTTTCCGAATCCTCTCTCGCCATGAACATCCTTTTTTTCTCTGGATTCACTTTCCTTTTCCGGTGTAGCATTCTCTTCTTTTTTTTCTGAAAATGTTTTCACCTTCGTGTCAGGACTTCCCTGTGTTTCTGTTTTGGACTTCTCATCTTTCACATCCGTATGCTCTGGCTTTGCATACGTTCCGCTTTCGGCTCTCTTTTCCGGCAGCGTCTGCGGCTTCTTTACATCTGCCGCATCATTTCTTTCTGCCGTTCTCTCACTGACCTTCTCCGCACCGGCTTTTTTTCCGCCATCCGGCTTTTTCTCCTTCTTTCTCGCCGGTTTATCTTCCGCTTCCAGAACATCTCCCAACTTCTTCCAGGCAATCCGCCCCTGCCATTTCACATCACCGTTCCGATACTCCACTCTTCCTGCAATCAGATGAAGCAGCCATGAAATCTTAAGATTCCCCTCTGCATCTTCCAGCTTTCCCGGAAACTCGGCACGCAGTTCATACCTCAGCGGTACAAAGAGAAGGACACCGATCACAAGTAGCAGGATTCCAAGAATCACCAGAAGAAGAATCCCGATAATCTTCAAAATCAATCCAATGATATGTAGAATCATGCTTCTTCCCTCTCCTGCTTTCTGATGTAGGACCGGATATCCAGATCCCCTGTTTTTTCATAAACTTCCTTTGCGATCTCTTCTACCAGATACAGCGCATCATCATATCCGCTTGCAAGACCAACTGCGAAAATATCATCATCGATCACACTTCCCTGGCGGAACATCAACGTCGAATAAAATTCCAGCTGATTTTCCCCTTCTTCGATCAGTGCGATCACATAAGTTTTCAACGGATATTTTTTTTTATTCAGTTTTGCAATCACTTTTTCTTTCTTTTTTGCCATGCTCTCACTGACATAAAGATTTTTGTAAAACCTCATGTGCGCTGTCTCCCCGACCTTTAATTATTATAGTAAGAATCAAACACCTGCTTTGCGACACTGACACCAGTAATGGTCGCTGTATCTGCATCCTCGACACAAACGCTGATCGCCAGCTCCGGATTATCCACATTGGAAAATCCGACAAACCAGGAATGTACTGTATTTCCATCTTCACTGACCTCGGCAGTTCCGGTTTTCCCTGCCACTGTATAAGACGCACCTGAAAGCGCAGCTCCGGTACCATAATCCACAACCGCCTTCATGTATTCCGTAAGCTGTGCAGCTTCAGATGATGTCATAAGCTCTTTGTAGCTTTCCGGCATATATTTCTTCACCGTTGTGCCTGCATAATTTGTAATCTTGTCCACCAGATACGGCTTCATCAGCTTTCCACCATTTGCGATCGCCGAAACGATCATCGCCATATGGTACGGACTGACCTGTGTCTCTCCCTGACCAATTGCAGTCATCATCGTATCTGCATCTCCTGCACCTGTTTTCAGGCGGAAACTGCTTTCATTATATTTCACATCACCCGGAAGCTTGCTGTTAAACAGCATCTGTTTGGCAGTCTTTCTCCATTCTGCCTTATCCAGCTGCAGCCCGATATTTGAAAACGAAGAATTGCAGGAATTTGCAACCGAATCCGTCAGATTCTCTTCCCCATGGGCAGTGCTGTTATAACAGTGGATCGTCGCCCCATTCTGTGAAAATTCTCCATTACATTCAAACGAATAATTATTATAATCTGGATTCTGCCGCATAAAAGCAAGTGTTGTCACCAGCTTGAATGTCGACCCCGGTGTATACTGTCCAAGTGTAGCCCTGTTAAGAAGCGAACTGTTCTCGTCATTGTTCAGTGCATCCCAGTTTTCCGAAACATTATTCGGATCAAAAGACGGCTTCGATACCATTGCCAGAATCTTCCCTGTACTTGGCTCCATCACGACAACTGCACCTTTGTTATCTCCCAGTGCATTATATGCTGCATTCTGCAGGTTCGCATCCAAGGTTGTGACCACCGTATCTCCCGTATTCTTCTGGTCTTTAAATTCATTCGCCAGCTTTTCCAGGAAAAAGGCATTTGAAGTCAGAAGATTGAAATTCTGTGAGGATTCCAGTCCGGATTTTCCTTTTGCGGCATATCCGACAACATGTGAAAACACTTCTCCCTCCGGATATTCCCGTGTTTCCGATCCATCGTCATTTGTCACAGTCTGTGCAAGCACTTCTCCATTTTTATCTGTAATACTGCCACGCAGCACACGGTCCGCAAGAAGATCCTGACGGATATTGTACGTGCTGTTGACAACCTCTTTACTTTTTACCACATTAAAATAAACCAGATATCCCATCAGTACCAAAAACAGTGTTACAAAAATATAAGTAACTCTCGTCAGTTCTTTATTGGTCATCTGCTTCTCTTTTTTCTTACTGGCTCCGCTTCTTTCTGCCTGTGCTTCTTTCGGACGCCGCTGTCCGTTTTTTAGGCTGCTGCGTTCGGCCTTTTTCTTCGGTTCGCCATCCGTTCGTCTGCTGCGGCTTTTTCCTTCTGCCTTCTTCTTTTGGTCGTGATACCCGCTCTCGTCTGGCAGGCTCTCCAGCTGCTGATCCAGATCTGGAAGTTCGTCTTCTCTGTAATTTTTTTCTTTCAATGTCTTCTTCCTCGTCTTCTCTTAATACATACAGTCCCTGAATGATCGCAAACATAATGATCGTACTGAGAACGGAGGTTCCACCGTAGCTTACCAGCGGAAGTGTCACTCCGGTAGACGGAATGAACTTTGTCACACCTCCGATCGTCAGAAATGTCTGAAAAATATAACAGGTTCCAAGTCCCAGTGCCACCAGTTTATAAAAGCTGTCCCGAAGCTGCATCGCAATATTCAGAAACATCATATAAACACTGACACATACCAGGATCAGACAAAGTGCAAAAATCAGTCCCATTTCCTCCGCAATTGCTGAAAAAATGAAATCTGACTCTGCAACAGGTATCTGATCTGCCGCCCCTTGAAAAAGTCCCATTCCAAACCAGCTTCCTGTACCGATCGCCATCAAGGATTGTGCCACCTGATAACCACCTTCATTGTAAACGGCAAATGGATTCTTCCATACCAGTACACGCACACGGACGTGGTTAAATAACTTATATGCCACAACTGATGCCCCACTTCCTGCAATCAGTCCGGCAAGTACATAAAGTGGTTGTCTGCTTGCCACATAAAGCATCACCAGATATACAGCAAAGATGATCAGCGCCGCACCAAGGTCTTTTGACACAACCAGGATCAGTACATGCATTGCTGCCACTGCCGTTGTGATCACAATATTCTTAAATGAAGTGTCATTCTTCAGACTCGCCGCAACGAAAAATACAAAAATGATTTTCACAAGCTCAGATGGCTGAAGGGTAAAACCTCCGATTGCAACATTCAGCATCGCTCCTCCAGTCACACGTCCTACAATGATAACGACCCCAAGCATTACAACACCTGCAATTGCATAGAATATTTTCCATTCTGACAGAGCTTTTACCTTCCGGATGATGACCGGGATCACAAGACTTATCGCTACGGATGCACTGACAATGATAAACTGCTTTACCGCAAGCGAATACGAAAGTCTGGTGATCATAATAAAACCGATTGCCATCAGCATACACATATTGTTTACAACCAGCCGCGACACCCGCGGGTAAATTTTTGTATACAGCAAAATAACTGCCAGAAACAGTACCACCTGCATCCCGTAAAATCCGATCATTTTTGTTTCATTTTTCTGCAGATACATCACCAGAAATGCAATCATATGAAGCAGAAACATCAGCACATTCTGCTTTCTGAAAATACTTCTCTGTGTATACTCATCTGCGTAATTAAATACTGCAAAACATTCAAATGTATAGACCAGCATCAGGGCTATCATCAGATATTTTGACAGCTCTACAATTATATTGACCAAAATTCCACCTACTTTATTCCTCTTTTCCAGTGTCCCCTGGTGTACGTTCCCTCCGGAAGTTCTTTTCCTTCAAAATACGCACTTAAAATCTGCCTTACCTCCTGCTGCCTTTCAGTAGTAAACATCAGTCGGATCCGCCCAGGACCGATCTGATATACCTCTTCCATCCGGTCTCCCAGATATAATGGTACATAATTGTAAAGGATATTATAACAGTAATCACATTCATTTTTTACCACAAATGAATTACGATATCTGTCAGTTATTGTCATCTGTCCGGATTTTTTCTGACATCCTCTGGTCGTTTTCTGAATACATCCTGCAGATACCATCATCGGAAGATAACCATATACGATCACTTCTCCATCCTTTACCCGGAGATCCTGGAGTTCTCTTTCTGTCAGTTCCACGGGCGCTGTAAATTCAAAAACTCCCTTTTCCTTCCAGAATTTCCTGCTTTCCTGATTAAATTCATACAGATTGTAATCGGCCATAATCCTTCCGGTATAACCATGCTCTTTCAGAAACGCAAAACTTTCATAATTTGCGATCAGAATGCCGTCCCATCCGGCTCCGAATATCCGGTTATATGCAGCTTCATACTGTTTTCGGGTTCTTTCCCGGAAAATATAAGGCATGACCAGATAAATTTCTTTCCCTGCTGCATGTACTTTTGTAATCCACTCCACATAGCTGTCCTTCTCCCAGATGCGAGGGAACATGGTACAATCCACATAGATTCTTCCGATTGCTTCTTCTTCCAAGATCACTTCCAGCTGTTCTGCGGTTCTTACCGATGCCGTCCATCCGGAAATTACCTCTTCCTCCATTGAAAGCTCTGTCGTATCTTCTTCCGGATCTTTCACTTCACCACTTCTTCTGTATTTCTCACAGATCACTTTTTCCAGTGTCTCCAGTGCTTCCCTTCGAAGTTCGTTCAGGCTCTGCATCGGAAGAAATACTTTTTCTCCGATCTCGACCTTTAAAAAGGAAAATTCAAATTCCGTATTTCCCGTCTTGCGCAGCTGCTTTTCAATCCGCTCTCTGCTCATCGGCTGGCTCAGTGCTTCCTGTGCTTTTTCACCGGCAACCGTAATCTCGGCATCCCGGCACTTCACCGTAAGCGTTGCCGTTTCCTGCGGATACAGCTGGAAAGTTCCGCAGATCCGTTCTTTTATTTTTCCATTTACAAATTCTTCACGCAGCGTGTCAATCAATGTGCTGTTTCTTGTACGCATCCAGATTTCATCCCTCTTGAACGGGGTATCTGCAAATACCGGGATCTGCACATTCATTCCTTTTCTGACTGCATCCTTACAGGTATAATTATCTGCTTTTTCCCTGCCTTTGCGCATCGGGAGTTCAATAATATCCTGCGGATACAGGTCTGTCAGTGCTTTTGCAGTCACATTTCTGCCTTTTTTAGCAAGTACCTTTACTGCCGGCACTCCTGCATGGTTCGGACGGTTTAAGGAAATCATCTCCCGTCCATTCTGTGTATGATAATAACCCGTATGGAAACCGCCACGGTTATAGAGATCCAGCAGCATCTGCCGATCCTCCTCGCGGACACGGTATTTCTTCATCGCATACGCTGCCGGATCCTCTTCTGCCGGACATTCTTCGTAATATTTCAGATAAAGATCGGCATATTTCCGGTACTGAAAAGCGACTGCTGCCGCATACTCCGGCTTCTTCATCCGGCCTTCAATCTTGAAAGAATAAATCCCGCTCTCGATCATCTCCGGGATCAGTTCCAATGTACAGATATCCTTAAGACTCAGCAGATACTGTGGTCTCTTTGCTTCCGGTGTCCGGTAAAGCAGTCTGCACGGCTGTGCGCACTGTCCACGGTTGCCACTTCTGCCGCCGATAAAACTGCTGAACAGGCACTGACCGGAATAGCAATAGCAGAGTGCACCATGTACAAAGCTTTCAATCTCGAGCTCTGTCTCATCGGCAATCTTCTTCACCTCTGCCATACTCAGTTCTCTGGATGTAACAATCCGCTGTGCACCTTCCTTTTCCAGAAACTTCGCCCCATCCACTCCCGTAAGCGTCATCTGGGTACTTGCGTGGATCGGAAGATCTGGAAAATGCTTCCGGATAAAACGGAACAGTCCAATATCCTGCACGATCACCGCATCCAGCCCCTGCCGGTAATAAGGGAGCAGATAATCATACATCTGTTTTTCCATCTCACGGTCTTTGATCAGTGTATTCACGGTCAGATACAGTCTTCTTCCATGCAAATGCACATAATCAATTGCCTCTAAAAGTTCTTCCTCCGTCAGGTTATGTGCATAAGCACGTGCCCCGAAAAGGGCTCCCCCTGTATATACCGCATCAGCTCCTGCTGCAATTGCCGCTTTCAGGCACTCCATACTCCCTGCCGGTGCAAGGATTTCAACTCTGTCTTTCATATAACTCCTCTATCTTTAAATAACCTGTATACAAAGCCCCTGTGTTGCAGACATTTCTCTTTGTATACCGGAGTATCAAAAATAGACTGCCTCAGGACAGTCTATTTTGTACGGTGATTTTTCATTTCTGTTTCAAGCTGTACGATCTTCATCTGAAGCTCCTGATTCTCTGCCTTGAGTTTATCCAGTGCTTTTTCAGCATTCTCATACTTGATCTGTACTGAGATCAGTTCATGCTTTAAATCGTACATCTCCTTGTCTTTTGCCTCGATGTCGCTTTCTAATGCGCCGCCCTGTTTCTTGGCTTTAAAATAATCATCTGCTATATTTAAAGCAAGAAGCACACTTCTGGCTTCCGCACTCTGCTTGCGATATCCATCGCTGCTTGTACATTCCTCGATTTTATGGTTCAGATAAGTGGATACCTTCTGCAGATAATCTTCGCTTTCAAATCCGCTCAGGGTGAATACTTTGCCGCCTATCAAAACTTCTGTATAATTTTTTGACGATGCCATAAAGAACCTCCTTGCCGCCTAATCCTTTTTTCATTATAAACTATATTCTGATAAAAACCAACCACTTTTCGATATTTTCAGCAGAAATTCTGTTTTATTCTTTATCAGCCAGCTCAAAATGATTCTTTCTGACCTTCAAAATCCCCTCTTTTTCCATTTTTTTCAACTCATGTGACAGCACACTCCGGTTGATTCCCAGATAATTCGCCATCTGTTCTCTGTTAAATTCAATATCAAAGGCACTGCTTTTGTGTCGGCTTTGCTGAACTCTCAGATACCGCTCGATTCTTTCCCGGATTCCTCTGATTGACAGCAGTTCGATTTTCCTGCACTTGCGGATATCTTCATTTGCAAGGAAATGAACCGTCTTCTTGTAAAACTCAATCCTCTCACGTAGATCCAGAACACCCTCTTCTTCCATCGCCCGTACAGGGAACCAGAAAATATGCGCCTGTTCCGATGCATAAATATCATAAGGACTCGTCTTTTTTTCACTGACCGCAATCTCCACTCCCACAACAAACGAGCTGACCAGCTTCTGGACCAGCTGTTCGGTTCCATCCCGGTAATACTGCACTTTACAGAGCCCCCCGTCAAGCAGGATTCCGATATTGTTCAGTTTTTCTCTTTCTCTTATGATGATTTCGCCCTTGTCATAGGTTACGGTTCTGCCGCCTAACCGGTCAATGATCTCATCCGCCTTCTTCCGATCCATATCACAGAAGAAAATGCTCCGGTAAATCGCTTCCCTGTCTTGTTCTTTCTGCATTTATGCTGCCACCTTCTGCCCGTTTTCTTATTTGTCCATTATAGCATCTGTCACGCTATCCTTCAAGGAACAGCACTTTTTCTTCCGGAAATGCGAGTGCATCCGGCATTCCTTTTTCTTCCAGAGTGGCAGAAATCTCTCTTTGGACAAACCAGCAGAAATCCTCACATCCCGACTCGCATCGGATAAAATATTTTCGTTCAAATGGATAATCCACACTTTTCCATTCTTTAACTTTCAGCATAGCCCCGGATATCGTTCCATACACCGGAATCAGATCATGAGCTCGGATCCCGATTGCCTTCACATTCTCCGGCACACTACGTCCTTTAAAAATCAGCTGCACATCCCAGTCTTTCACATACACCGTCTGCGCATCCATCCGGTAAACATCTGCAATATTTTTACATCCGGTGAGTCTTGCCGCTGTTTTATAGCGCGGTGCATTAAATACTTCTTTTACCGGACCCAGGCGTATTCCATGTCCATCTTCAATTACCAGAACCTCTTCACTGAAGCTGTAGATTTCATCCCTGCTGTGGGACACCATGATCACCGTACCTTCATAATCACTCAGCATTTCCATCAGCTCGGTCAGCATCCGCTCCCGAAGATACGCATCCAGTGCCGAAAATGGTTCATCCAGAAGGATCACATCCGGTTCATATGCCATAATCCGTGCCAGTGCCGTTCTCTGCTGCTGTCCGCCGGAAAGCTTTGACGGATAAAGCTTTTCCAGTCCGTTCAGCTGGAAATGATGGATCAACTGTTCTACCATTTTCTGCTTATCTTCTTTGTTTCCGGTAAATCCAATCCCGATATTCTGCTCCACGGTCATGTTCGGAAACAGCGCATAGTTCTGAAAAAGATAACCAACTTTCCTTTTTTGTGGCTTCAAAAAAATATTTTTTCCGGCATCAAAAAGGGTAACTCCGTCGATCACGATTCGCCCTTTTTCCGGTCTTTCAATCCCGGCAATACTTTTCAAGGTCAGGCTTTTCCCACATCCGGAAGCGCCCAGGATGCCGATCCGCTTTTTTTCACTTTTAAAGCCAACATCCAGCCTGAATTTTCCATACTGTTTTTTTATCTCAAGATCTACCATTGCTTTGTATGTTTCATTCCCTTTCCAAATGCCAGATTCATAAGTACTACTATTCCAAATGCGATCAGGATTACAATTCCGACCCACACGCCTGCCGTCTGATAATCTCCGTCCTGTATGACCATTGCAATCCTCTGGGAAATGGTTGCCGTCTTTCCGGGAATATTGCCCGCAAGCATGGAGGTCGCACCGTATTCTCCAAGTGCTCTTGCAAATGCAAGAATTGTACCGGATGCAACTCCAGGGCCTGCCGCCGGCATGATCACCCTCCAGAAAATCTTCCACTCCGGCATACCGAGCGTCTGCGCCGCATAGATCAGGTTCACATCCACCTGTTCAAATGCTGCTCTTGCATTTCGGTACATCAGCGGAAATGCAATCACAGTTGCCGCGATCACGCATCCTGCCCAAGACTGTACGATCTTGATATCAAATGTCGTATAAAGATACGATCCAACGGTTCTTCTCGTACTGAAAATGAGTAGCAGGAAAAATCCTGCAACCGTCGGCGGAAGCACCAGCGGCAGTGTCAGAACTCCATCCAGCACAGCCCTGAGACCCGTCTTCGCTTTCAGCACCTTTCTTGCTGCCCATATTCCCAGGAAGAATGACACGATCGTTGCTGCGATTCCTGTTTTGATTGAAATGAAAAGCGGACTCCAGTCAAGTCCTGCAAGGATCTGTCTTATTTCTTCCATATCGTTCCTCTTTTACTCTACGTTTGTATCGAAATAGTAGCTGTCAAAGATCTTCTTTGCGTCATCGGATGTTACATATGCAAGGAAATCATCGGCTACTTTTTTCTTTGCAGCATCTGCCTCTTTATTTTCCACACGGCAGATCGGATAAATCACGTTACCTGTCAGATCATAGCTTACTGTCTGAAGGATCTTGATCTGATCCTCATATCCGTATGTATCAGAATAATAAGTTGTTCCAACTTCGCATGCACCCTCTGTAACGGCGATCAGCACCTTGCTTACATTTGCCTGCTCACTGATTTCTGCTCCACCAAGAGCTTCAGAAACCTGTTCTGTTGTGATGGTAGACGCATCGTCTACTTTGTCCAGAATTCCGAGATTCATCAACGCCTGACGGGTGTATTTTCCAACTGGTACGCTTCCGCCTGCAAGTGCAATGCTCTTTGCCTCATTTAAGTTTTCAAGCCCGGTTACTGCTGTATCACTGTCCTTTAATGTGATAACAACTACCTGGTTGTTCACTACATTATGGCGAGTTCCTTCTACTACCAGTCCGTCAGCCTCAAGCTGATCCATCTGTTTCTGTGCTGCGGAGAAGAACAGGTCACACTCATATCCTTCTTCGATCTGTGTCAGCAGAGTTCCTGAGCTGTCTGCATTGTAGACGATCTTCACATTCGGATGCTCTTTTTCATAACGCTCCGCAATATCTGTCATTGCCGTATTCAAGCTGGCTGCGATAAATACCTGAAGCTCTACATCATCTTCTTTGTCAGCCTTTGTTTCTGTCTTTTTGCCTTCTGTTTTTGTGTCGGTCTTTTTACCGCCACATGCAGCAAGTGATGCTGTCATCAGCAGAACCAGACCTGCTGCCACTGTTTTCTTAAATGAGTTATTCTTTCTCATAATTTTAATATATTCCTTTTCCAAATCCACAGTTTGGGAACGTACACACCGGACAGGACAGACAAAGTCCTCCCTGTCCAAGAAGCTGGAAATCTTTTTCATGCAGCTTTTCATCACACATAATCCTCGGAAGAACCAGATCAAAAATCGTCCGTTTTGCATACATCACGCATCCCGGAAGACCCATGACCGGAATCTGTCTGCCTTCTTTTTCACAATAAGCAAGCATAAACATGGCTCCCGGAAGAACCGGTGCCCCATAAGTCACCACTTCCGTACAGGCATTTTTGATCGCAAGTGGAGTCCTGTCATCCGGATCCACACTCATTCCACCGGTACAGACGATCAGGTCAGAACCATCCTCGATCAGAGTCTGGATTGCTTCTGTGATCATCTCATGATCATCGTTGCACTGGATCTGCTTCACCTCTGTAACGCCACATTCTTTCAGTTTTTCGATCACAACCGGAGTAAATTTATCCTCGATCCGGTGATAATACACTTCGCTTCCCGTCGTTACGATTCCCGCTTTTTTCTCCTGGTACGGAAGAATCCGGAAAATCGGTTCTTTTCCTGCCACTTCACAGGCCTTCTGCATCTTTTCTTCTTCGATCACAAGCGGAATGATCCTTGTTCCTGCAATCTTATCTCCGGTTTTCACCGGAAAATTTCCATGTCTGGATGCGATCATCATCTCACCAAGACTGTTCACCGCATTCAGCTTTTCGGTATTGATCTTCAATATCCCTTCACAGTCGGCGATCAGTTCGATTTTTCCTTCCTTCACTCCGGAAGGATGCATATGCTCACCCTGACAGATCTGACGCAAGATCTCAGCCGCCTCATTTTCATGAAGCATACCTTCCTGTTTTTCCCAGATATAAAGATTCTCTTTTCCCACAGATAAAAGTACCGGAATGTCTTCTTCGGTAACAATATGTCCCTTCCGGAAAACAGCATCCTTTACAACTCCCGGAATGATCTGTGTAATGTCATGGCACAGCACCTGCCCCACTGCATCTTCTGTTCTTACCAGTTTCATTTTTTGTTCCTCACTTTATATGGATTATGGCATAAAAAATACCTGCCGTCACTGCGGCAGGTATTCTGCCCAAACCTTTTTATATTTTACCATAAAAAGGATGGATAAATAAGTTGTCCAGACAACTTTTTATTTTGTTTTATAGACAAAATCGATTGCTTCCGCAACTCCGTTTCCGATCTTTCGTGCTTTATCCGAAATCGTATAACAAAGTTTTTCCTCTATCCTTGCATCCACATCTCCGATCTTCAATCCTTTTTTGACCGGTACA
Organism: Coprococcus sp. AM11-30B; assembly: GCF_027674365.1. Lineage (NCBI taxonomy): Bacteria > Bacillati > Bacillota > Clostridia > Lachnospirales > Lachnospiraceae > Coprococcus > Coprococcus sp. AM11-30B. The sequence goes on from NZ_JAQDVB010000005.1 coordinate 32,094, forward strand.
CCTTCCTGGAGCATCCCACGGACAATCCCGTGGAGCCTCGCATAGATAGGTTCATCTCCGCACCTTGCAACAATCTGCCCTTTTTTCACCACATCACCAATTCTCGCGACCGGATGCATGATTCCGTCTGCGGATGCCTTTAAAAGGCGTTCCACCGTATAGCCGCCAATATTTCCCGGAATTCCGGTGTTGGGGATTGCACTTCCCTCGCGGATCACCTCGCCCAGATGCTCACCTCTTTGCGTTTCAATCACAAAATGGCAGTCTCCGGCTGCCGTAAAGCCCGGTCCGATACCGATAACAAGAGGAGCGTCACTGATCCGGGTCCCAAGATTCTTTTTTGCCATGATCCCGTCAACCAGTACATCCGGCAGATATTCTTTCCGCACTTCTGCTTTTTCATCCACCATGACAGCAATTTTCCGCGTTGCCATAATTGCTTCTGCTTCTTCAAAACTTTCGGCAAGAACTGCTTCCATTCCTTCTACCACTGCATGTTCTTCGTATACCGCTCTTGAAAATGCCACCTCGCGTCTTACGGCGAGTGGGATGGCAACATCCGTCATCAGGATCTGATGTCCTCTTTCCCACAGCTCTGCCGCAATTCCCGTGGCAAGATCCCCGGCTCCTCTTATCAGGATCTTCATTTACTCTTCTTTCTCCTTTGGTAAAACCAGATTCAGGAACACTGCAACCAGAGTAGACAGTGCAACCGGTGATTTACCGAAAATGGTTGTTACCCATGCAGGAAGCTGTGCAAGTGCTGCATTTGCCTGTGTCACACCCATTCCGAGTGCGATGGCAAGTCCTACGATGGATGTATTTCTATAATTCATCTTTGAATTATTGATCAGTTTGATACCCGTCATGGAAATCATTGCAAATACAGAGATTGTTGCGCCTCCAAGCACACATGACGGAATAGTCAGAAGAATGTATGCGATCTTTGGCATGATTCCTGCAACCAGCATGATCATCGCTGCAATTCCAAACACTCTCTTTGCCACTACTTTCGTAGAACTTACGATTCCGACATTCTGACTGTAGGTCGCTGTCGGGAGTCCACTAAAAAATGCGCAGACAATATTGCTGACTCCATAACCAATGATACCACCGCTTAATTCCTCATCCGTCGGCATACGGTCCATTCCTCCGGTCGTCGTTGCTGAAAAGTCTCCGATTGCCTGAATAGAGCTGATTGCGAACAATACCGCAATCGCAACACATGAGGATGGCTCGAATTTAATTCCGAAATGCATCGGCTGTGGGAACTGTACCCATTTTGCCGTTAATACGGAAGAAAAATCCACCATTCCAAAGCCAAGCGCAACTACATATCCAACTATGATTCCGATCAGAACGGAAGAAAGCTTTAAAAAGCCCTTTCCAAAATGATTTAGTCCTGTTACGACTACCAGTGTGATGATCGCAACAAGCCAGTTCTGCCATGAACCATAATCCGCACTTCCTGCTCCACCTGCCATATAATTGACTGCGGTCGGATACAGCGAAAGTCCGATCGCAAATACAACCGTTCCCGTAACCAGCGGCGGGAAAAGATGACGGATCTGTTTGATAAATATTCCTACAATAATCGCAACAATACCGCCCACGATCTGTGCACCAAGTATTGTTCCAACATCTGCATCCTGTGCAATTGACTGCATGATCGGCACATACGCAAAGCTGATTCCCATAATAACCGGAAGCCCGGCTCCTATCTGATAAGACTTAAATTTGATAAACGGAAAAAGCTGGATGAATGTCGAAATCGCTGACATTGCAAGAGATGCCTGAATCAGGACAACCGTGTCTGATTCTGAAAGTCCGGACACACCGGCAAGAATGATCGCCGGTGCAACACAGCCAATGATCATCGCCACTACATGCTGGAATGCCAGCGGAAGTGCCTGACCAAAGGATGGTTTTCCGTTAAGGTTAAATAGTTCCTGTGAAGTATTACTATCCTTCGTACTCACTTTTTTGCCTCCTTCTCTACCCACTTACAACTTTCGTTGTCAAAGCTATCGTATCTATGATAGCACGAATGGTTTCCAATGACAATTCGGCAATGTTCCATTTTTCAACACACAATTGCTTTATTTTTCCAAAATATTAACGAAACGATGTAATCCGTACTTTTTCACCAGAATCCCGTTCTACTCTTAAGGCGATTCTCTCTGCCATTTTCAGACGTTTTTCGTCATCTGCTTTGTTTAGCACAATATAGAAATCCTTTTCCGGCAGGACATTCTTTTTCCCGCCTTTTGCCGAAACAGCCAGCCCTGCCAGATCCTCCTCCGTCAGAACCTCTTCCACTGCTTTTCCAAGTACCTGTGCCACAAGCTCAGGTCGGAAACAGCAGTCTTTTATCCTTTGTCCGATGGCATCGAGTCCATATACAGAAAGGACTATCTGGATCTGCTTTGGAATAACCGGTTCTTTCTCCCCCGGCACTTTCGCCGGAAACATCCGTGCACCATCCGCTTCTACAAGAACCGGCGCAGGAAGCTCCCAGATCTTTTCCATTACCGGTACAGAAAGGCTTTTGATCCTGCCTCTTCCTGCATCCAGACCGGCGATCACCATGCCTTCTCTTTTATGCACTTCCAGAATTTTTTCGATAGAATCCTCCATTACAAAATAAGGGGCAGTCTCTTTTTTCATATGGGTTGTGGTCACCAGAACCGGGAGGGCACCCTTCTCTTGGTATTCAGCAAGCAGCTGTTTCAAAAGAGAAGTCTTACCTCCCGCACCCACGGCAGCAATTCTCGGTACCATCTGCTCCGTAAGTCCAAGTGCCATAAGCAGAGACTCTTTCCTTTGAAGCTTTCCATTTTCGATGACATATACATGGAAAGTTTTCTCTGTGCCTCCTTCTGTTATCCACATTTTTTCTATTTCCGGCATATAATCAATATCTTCCAACTCTTTTTCCAGGCTCACCTCGTAAAATACTGCTTTTTCCCGGTATCTGCGGAACACCTTTCTTCCTCCGGCATCTCCTTCCAGTTCCAGAAGTTCTTTCCCGTACTTTGCCGGAAACCAGACCGGATTGCCTTCCTGTCCATTCCAGGTCACACATCCCGGTACAACTTTTGCCTCCCGCTCCATCTTTTCCAGGAATCCTTCCACGCTTTCTTCTGTAAAATAAGGCTGATCCGCCACAAAAAATGCATAGGCATCAGCATCTCCTGCCGCACGGATCCCTGCTTTTACCGAATAGGCTGCTCCTTTATAGCTGTCTTTTGAAATCACTGTTTTTACCGGGAAACGTTCACCTTGTTGCTCGTTTTCCTGAAGTGCTTTTACCTGATGCTCAATCTCCGGATACTGTGTTACCACAATCATTTCCCATTCCGGATGCCTTTGACAGACTTTTACCAGACGGTCGAATAAATAGCGGAACATCGGCTTTTCATCCAACAGATAAAGCAGTTTGTTCTCTGCTTCTGATTGTGGCGGTTCTGTATTTTGCATCCTTTGACTGTTAAAACGGCGGCTGTTTCCAGCCGCCAGATAAATCAGTTTAATTTTCATTTTCCATAATTCCCATTGCTATCTGTTCACTTGTAATCGGAAGTTCACGGAACCACAGACCTGTTGCATTTGCGATTGCATGCGTCAATGCCGGAGCCGGTGTATTGATGACGATTTCGCCAATCGATTTTGCACCAAACGGTCCGGTCGGCTCATAGCTGCTCTCAAATTCCACATGCAGATTTCCCATATCCATTCGGGTCGGAATCTTGTACTGCATAAATGAATTGTTCAGAAGCTGTCCTTTTTCCGTGTACTGAATATTCTCATAAAGAGTCATGCCGATTCCTTGCACGATTCCGCCTTCCGCCTGCACCCTCGCAAGATTCGGGTTAATAACAGTTCCGCAGTCAACCACTGCATAGTAATCCAGAATCTCGACATGTCCTGTCTCCGGATCCAATTCGATTTCAACAGCGCCTGCCATATAAGGCGGCGGAGATACCGGCGAACTGTGGCTTTCTGTTACCTGAAGCGCAATATCACTTCCGCACATTGCCCCTGCTCCGATTGCCGCAAGTGTCACCTCTTCTCCGGTCTTATCGCTTCTTGCAATGTGTCCATCGAAATCAACCTCATCCACTTCACATTTCAGCATCTTCGCTGCCTGTCTGACGATCCGCTTTTTCAGTTCCTCACCGGCTCTTGTCACCGCCATACCGGTCACATAAGTCGTACTTGATGCATAAGAGCCTGAATCATACGGCGAAGTATCGGTATCTGCTCCGGATACTGCAATATCATCCAGATCACAGTCCAGACATTCTGCTGCCATCTGTGCAAGAATCGTATCACACCCGGTTCCCATGTCCGCTGCCGCGATTGACATATTGTAGACACCATCCTCGCCCAGTTTGATCGTTGCAGATCCGACATCTACATTGGAAATGCAGGATCCCTGCATGGCAAGTGCTACTCCGACGCTGCGGATTTTGCCATCCGGCATAACTTTTCTTGGATACTTTTCATCCCATCCGGACATTTCTTTTACTCTTGCAAGGCATTTGTCAAGTGCACAGCTATTCGCTGTCTCCCCATAATATGCCGGCATGAACTGTCCTTCTTTGACCATATTCTTCATACGGATCTCCATCGGATCCATGCCAAGTTTTTCTGCCAGTTCGTTAACAGATGTCTCAACCGCAAAGATTCCCTGCGTCGCTCCATATCCACGATAAGCTCCTGCTGCCATCCGGTTGGTATAGACCACATCGTAACGGAACCGGTATGCATCTAATGAACCATAAAGCGGAATCGCCTTATGTCCGGAAAGTCCGACCGTTGTCGGTCCATGTTCCCCGTATGCTCCTGTGTTAGAAAGTGTATACAGATCAATTGCCCGGATATTTCCCTCTTTATCTGCTCCCATGCGAACCGTCACCGCCATATCATGACGCGGTGAGGATGCAATCTGGGATTCCTCTCTTGTAAATACAATTTTCGATGGCTTTCCGGTTTTCCAGGTTACAAACGCCGGATAAACCTCACTTACCGCCGTCTGTTTTGCCCCAAATCCACCACCGATCCTCGGTTTAAACGCACGGATCTTGGATTTTGGTATGCCAAGTGCATTGGAAACAATACGGCGCACATGGTAAACGATCTGCGTAGAACTCATCACATTCAGTCTTCCATACATATCCATAAAGCAGACCGTCTGAAATGGTTCCATCATTGCCTGCTGTGCCGCTTTGACATGATATGTATGTTCTACAACAACATCGCATTCTGCAAGAACTTTCTCTACATCCCCATGTCCATCTTCTGCCTGTGCACAAAGATTCCGCTTGTTATCTGCTCCTACCGGGCACAATGCCTTCCAGCTGTCCTCCGGATGCACCAGAATTGGACCATCCAGCGCTTCCTCAGGATCTAATACTGCCGGAAGAACCTCGTATTTGACCTTGATCATCTTCATTGCACGTTCTACGCAGGCTTCATTTTCTCCGGCAATGATCGCTACCGGATCTCCTACAAAGCGAACATGCTGGTCCAGGATCAACCGGTCATACGGACTAGGCTCCGGCCAGGTCTGTCCTGCAATTGTAAAACGCTGCTGCGGTACATCCTTCCAGGTATAGATTGCTTCAATTCCCGGCACACGCATTGCCACATCTGTCTTGATCTCCTGGATCATCGCATTGGCATGCGGACTTCTTAGAAGCTTAACGATCAGACAATCCTTTGGTGCCAGATCATTTGTATATACCGGCTTTCCAGTCACCAGTGCTTTCGCATCTTTTTTTACAAATGGTACTCCTACTGCTTTCATCTGGCTCCTCCTTTTCTTTTGTAGTCCAGAAAATCATGGATTCCTCTGAGCTGTCCCTCGTAGCCTGAACAGCGGCAGAGATTCCCCGCAAGGTATTCCCGGATCTCGTCATCACTTGGATCCGGATTCTCGCGGAAAAGTGCGATTGCATTCATGATCATACCCGGATTACAGAATCCGCACTGCTCCGCCCCCTGTCCTGCGATAAAAGAGCCAAATTCTTCTGCTTCCTCCTGCAGTCCTTCCAGCGTATCTACCTTGTGCCCGTCTGCTCTTGTAGCAAGCACGGAACAGGAAAGTACCGGCTTCTCATCTAAAAATACGGTACAAAGTCCACAGTTGGAAGTCTCACAACCGCGCTTTACGCTGTAACATCCATGATTTCTCACGAAATCGATCAGAAGCAGATCAGCTGCGATCTCTTCTGTAATCTTTTTTCCATTCAGTGTCAGACTAATCTGCATTCTTTTCACCTCCGTTTGTAATTCTCTCTAATGCTCTGCGGATCAGAACCTCTGCAAGATGGGTACGATACGCTGCACTTCCACGCATATTGCTTCCCATCGGCACCTGGGCTGCAAGCTCTTTTGCAAATTTTTTCAGATCTGTGCACGCATCCATCTGTTCTGCCGGAACGTGAATACAGACTGCTTTCATCGGTCTTGCCCCAACTGCCACCTTCAGTTCATCTCCATAACGGTCAGCAGCAACCGCCAGTACCGGAAAATCCGTCTTGGTATTACGGTGTGACTGATAGCTTCCCTTTCCTGGTGTTTTCTTTACGATCACACGGACAAGGATATCATTATCTCTCTCCATCTTTGCAAACTCTTCCAGAGAAATGATCCCACCTTTATAAAGTTCTACTTCTGTATCCAGTGCAAGGAAACAGGTCAGTACATCCGAAAATCCAAACCGTCCGAAAATACTTCCGCCGATCGTCGCAAGATTCCGGAACTGTACACCGACAATACTTCTCACACTTTCTCTGATCATGTTGCAGCTCAATTCATTTAATCCTTCGTGTAACTCCAGATCACGAAGGGATACCATACATCCAATCTTCCATGCATCCTCCGTCTCTTCAATCTGATCCAGTCCGAGTCCGGACAGATCGATTGCAGTCTGGATCTGCGCAGTACTCATTTTCAGCCAAAGCATTCCACCGACGATCCGGTTCGTCTTTTTCTGGTTCAGTTCATACGCCTGCTCCAGACTCTCTGCTTTCACATATTGTTTTATCTTCAGCATCGTCTCTTTCCTTTCTATTCTTCGTTCTTGTCAAATCCAAGATGGGTATACGCAAGATCTGTGACCACCCTTCCTCTTGGTGTTCTCTGTAAAAAGCCATTCTTCAGAAGATATGGCTCATAGACATCTTCTACGGTTCCGGCATCTTCCCCGATCGCTGCCGCAAGGGTATCCAGTCCTACCGGACCTCCCTGAAATTTTTCAATCATGGTCGTCAAAAGATTACGGTCTACATGATCAAGTCCAAGCCGGTCCACATCCAGAAGATCCAGTGCCTGCCTTGCCACCTCTTCGGTGATCACCCCCTCGTATTTGACCTGGGCAAAATCCCGGACTCTTTTCAAAAGCCGGTTGGCAAGCCTTGGCGTTCCTCTGGAACGTCTTGCCATCTCAAGGGCTCCCTTTTCATCGATCTCCACATCCAGCACGCCTGCTGAACGGATGATGATGGTCTGCAGTTCTTTTTCCGTATAAAATTCCAGACGGTTCACAACTCCGAAACGATCCCGGAGCGGAGCTGTCAGCATTCCGGCACGGGTGGTTGCCCCTACCAGTGTAAAATGCGGCAGATCAAGACGGATCGACCTTGCCGAAGCCCCTTTTCCGATCATAATATCGATTGCAAAATCTTCCATCGCCGGATAAAGTACTTCCTCCACCTGCCGGTTCAGTCGGTGGATCTCATCTACAAATAGCACATCTCCTTCCTGGAGATTATTAAGGATTGCCGCCATTTCCCCAGGTTTCTCGATCGCAGGGCCTGACGTGATCTTGATATTTACGCCCATTTCATTCGCAATGATCCCGGCGAGGGTTGTCTTTCCAAGTCCCGGCGGACCGTAAAACAGCACATGATCCAGCGCCTCTCCCCTGCTTTTTGCCGCTTCTATATAAATCTTAAGAGTCTCTTTTGCCTTCGCCTGTCCAATATAATCTTCCAGAAGCTGAGGTCTTAAATGGCTCTCAATTTTTACATCCTCTTCCAGATTCTCTGTGGTAATAATTCTTCTTCCCATCCTAATCCTCTTATATCAAATATTTGAGTGCACCCTTCAGCAGATCTTCCACCGTCGTGCTCTCATCCATTTCCACTTTTCGTACTGCCTGCAGTGCCTCAGTACTTCCATAGCCAAGCGCCGTAAGTGCCTGTACCGCATCTGCCTGAAGTCCTTGTGCATTTACCGTATCTTCAGCGGCTCCATTTGCCGCTTCCACCTGGTGATCCAGTACGTCCTCAATCTTCAGCTTATCCTTCAGTTCCACGATCAGCTTCTCCGCCGTCTTCTTGCCAATTCCCGGTGCTGCTGAAATTGCCTTGATGTCCTTCGACATCACGGCAAATCGAAGTTCGTCTGGTGTAAGCTGTGCCAGAATCCCAAGACCTCCTTTCGGTCCGATCCCACTGACACCGATCAGAAGCTTGAACACAGAAAGCGCATCACGGTTTAAAAATCCATACAGCTGTATAGCATCTTCTTTGACATTCAGATAGGTGTGGATCTTCACTTTACTCCCAACCGGCGGAAGCTGTCCCATCGCCTGTCCGGACATAAAAATCCCGTAGCCCACGCCGCCTACATCTACAATCGCTTTATCTTCTTCGAGAGCTACAAGCTCCCCTCTTATATATGAAATCATCTCTTCCTCCCACGCTATGACAATACGATGCTGCCAAGTCTTTTGAGCATTTCATTTGCCACAACTCCGATAATAAATCCGGTGATCACTCCTGCGATCAGAAGCACCGGCACATAATAGGCGACGCTGAATGTCTCCACGACCAGCATCGCTACGATCAGCTGACCGACATTATGAAAGACACCACCTGCCATGCTGACTCCAAAAACACTGAATGATCCCCGCTTTTTCAAAATCACCATCACTGCAAGGCTTAAAAGTCCGCCTGCCAGACTGTATAAAATACTAAACAGACTGGCAAAAATAAATCCGGACAGCACGATACGCGTCACCGAAAGCAACAGGGCATCCTTTCCACCCATCTTGTACAGTGCCACCACAACGATCAGATTCGCCAGTCCAAGCTTAACCCCCGGAATCCCGATCTGAAACGGGATCAGAGTCTCTACATAACTAAATATCAGCGCAAGGGCAGTAAATACACCAAACCACGCTATTCTGACTGTATTTTTCTTCATATCTTAATTCGTCACCGCATCCAGTTCGGCTTCTTCTCCATCGACAATTTTCAGAACAATCTTATTCGGAAGGCAGATAATACTCTCTCCGTTCCTTGAAATTGCTTTCTGGTGTACACAGATCTGATCCGGACAGTTGGCCGCTGCCATTTTCACTTTTCCGTTCTCGATCTGCACGGTGTTCGTTCCTCCGTTGATCTTAAATGCACGCTCTTTCTGCAGATCCAGTGTCTCTACCACTTTCCCGTCAATCTGTATTTCTACAACGCCTGCGCTTTTCTGGCTCGTGAATAGATGTCCTGCAAAAAAAATGCTTGCCGCAGCAAATACAAGGAGGACAAGAATCAGATCATTCTTTTTGAAACCGGATGCTTTCTCCTCATGGCTCTTATTTTCTTTATGGCTCATAGGGTTCTCCTTTTTCTTTGTTTATTCTAACACATCATTTTATCTAATGCAATCAAGTGTTCGATTGATTTTTTTCATGGGGGAACGTATAATGGGGTAATTGGCGAAATGGACGGTCTGTGGGAAAAATGGAATAGAGACGCCGAGGGAGGAAATGGAAGTGTGCAGCTCTCAAGTTGTGCATACCATTCCGATGAACCTCTTAGGGCGAAAATCGTGTTCAGCAATGGCTTCCACGATTTTTGAGTTTCATCTCCATTGCACAAAATAGAGAGCTGCACACTTCCATTTCCTCCCTCGGCTGGTTATTGACTTTTTGCACAGACCTGGGATTCGTAAATTTTCATTATGTTGTTTGTTGAAGGTTTATGAAAAAAATAATGCTGTGGATTATGTTTTGATAAATTTTACTGTATTGGGAAAATTTTATGTAATTAGTGTTTTAATGGTAGGAGGTTCTGCGATGAAAATAAGGAATTGGGGAATTGGTATTTGTTTGAGTTTGTTTGGGACTTTTTGTCTGGGGGGATGTTCTGGGAGTTCGCCGCAGCCGGTGTCGCGGACGGTTACCGTGTTTGATACGGTGGTGACGATTACGGTTTATGATAAGGATTCAGAGGATGTTCTGGATGCTTGTGTGGCGAAATGCGAGGATTATAATGCGCGGTTTAGCCGAACTTCGGAAGGAAGCGAGATTTATGAGCTGAACCATGCAAACGGGGAGCCTGTGACACTTTCGGGTGATACGGTGGATTTGATTCAGAAAGGCGTGGAATACAGCCGTCTGGCAGATGGAAAGTTTGATATTACGATCGCTCCACTTAGTGACTTGTGGGATTTTAAGAATAATACGGGGACCGTTCCGGATGATGCGGCGATTCAGGAAGCGAAAAGTCATATCGGATATGAGAATGTGAGGGTTGATGGAAATACGGTTCAGCTTCTGGATCCGAAGGCGGCTATTGATCTTGGCGGAATTGCAAAGGGATATATTGCGGATCAGCTGAAAGCATATCTGAAAGAGCAGAATGTATCCCATGCGCTGATCAATCTTGGCGGAAATGTGCTGGCTCTTGACGGCAAACCGGATGGCTCGGATTATAATATCGGGATCCAGAAGCCGTTTGCACAGAATGGAGAAGCGATCACCAGTGTAAAAATCAAGGATCAATCTGTGGTTTCTTCCGGGATTTATGAGCGGTATTTTAAGGTGGGCGACAAGATTTATCACCATATCTTAGATCCGAAAACCGGGTATCCTTATAAAAATAATCTGCTTGGGGTGAGTATTGTCTGTGACTCTTCTACGGAAGCGGACGCACTTAGTACAACCTGCTTTGCGATGGGGTTAGATGATGGATTGAAATATATCGAAGGAATCAAGGGGGCAGAGGCACTCTTTATCACGGATGATTATGAGATTCATTACTCCAGCGGATTTCCAAAGTAAAAAAGTTGAATGATGTAGGTTGTGAGACAAATCAGAAAAATAAATGGTACCAGATTCAGTTGTAAAAAAAATTGAATCCGGTACCATTTATTTTTCTTATGCTTCCTGCTTCACTGTCTCTTCTCCTGGCAAAGCCCAGCGGATTTCGGCTTTGAAGAGGTCTGCTTCGGTTTCGATATGGAAGCTTCCACCCTGGAGACCTACAAAGCTTTTTACGATTGCAAGGCCAAGACCGGAGCCTTCGGTATTGCGGGACTCATCTCCGCGGACGAAGCGTTCTGTAATTTCTTCCGGATTGAAGGTGAGCTCGGTTGCGGAAATATTTTTCAGGCGGATAAATACATCTTTCTCCGTCTTTTCGATTTCCACATAAACTCTTGTTCCCGGAAGTGCATATTTTACAATGTTATTCAGAAGATTCTCAAAGATCCGGTAGGTCTTCTGACTGTCCAGACAAAGAATCACTTTTTCTTCCGGGAAAGTGGTCCTGAACTCCAGACCTTTTTCTTCGAACTTATCTTCCAGCTCAAATTTTACCTGTTTAAACAGATTGACGATATCCACGTTCATCAAATTCAGCTTTACATTCTGGCTGCTTGCTTTGCTGATCTCAAAGAGGTCTTCGATCAGGACTTTCAGACGCATAGATTTGCGTTCCAGAATATCAATATAATCCTTTCGCTTTTCCTCATCTTTCTCGTCTTTCAACAGATTCACATAGGTTATGATCGCAGTCAGCGGTGTTTTCAGATCATGTGATACGTTTGTGATCAGTTCTGTTTTCATACGCTGGCTTTTTACTTCTTCCTTTACCGCTTTCTTAAATCCGGTCTGGATCTTCTGGATTTCATTACGGAACGGACTGAACACACCAAGATCACCTTCAATCTCTACATCCAGATTTCCGTCTGCAATTTTATTGGTTGCCTCCAAAAGCAATGCATATTTTTTCCGGAGATCATTAAAATATTTTTGCAGGATCAGGAACAGGATTACAGAATATACGATCAGTCCTGCAATTCCGTAATACCAGAATGAACAGATCACCAGCAGTATTGCGAAATTGAACAGCACGATTTTCAAAATAATCTTATTGTTCTTTTCCTTGAAATTGAACTGATCCAGAGAATGATAAAATGCTTCGATCTTATCCTTGCACCAGTGGATACCGCCTCGGATTCCGTTTCCGAATCTTCTCCAGATCCAGATCAGCAGAACTCTTTTTTTCACATATTCCTTTACTCCAAGAAGCCGGATCTGGCGTACACAGCCGGATACCCAGTACATGACTGCAAAGAAAACAAACCAGACCAGAAAATCGATTGGCCACACATTTCCTTTCGCGTGCGTAATCAGTTCTCCAAGATAGCTGAAAATCAGGCTAATTCCAGTAATACCAGTTGCTATCGCAATTTCAAATGGTACATGGAAAATTTTTTCATCTCCTGTATGCAGATCTTTCTTCATCGGAATCAGCCATGCCAGAAGTGCGACCAACAATATAAGGGTCAAGATTGTATAAACCGCCGCGTTTCCCACCATTGAAGTAATCGGATATACCCGCATAACATAAGCATTCAGCTTTGCTTCCGTCATCATGAAATAATAGGTCCTGTCTTTTGGTGAAATATTTTCAATCTCACTTTCATCTTCATATTCAAATATTTTTTCCGGCAAATTTGAGGTCAGAATCTTCAGAACAGCTTCCTGCTTGGTTACTTCCGTTCCCATCACCTGATCAATCTTGATTTCACCGTTTTTGTCAAACGAGATCTTAATCCCAAGAGCATAATCTGCAAGCTCGGTATCTTTCACTTTTTCCCAGGAATCTCTATTCGATCGGTATCCATCGATTACCTCTCCGTTTGCATCCTGCACCTGGTAATTCATATATGCAATCTGCCGGTTAAATTTCTCATCAAATTCCGGATAATAATCATCCAGAAACTTTACGTTATATTCGTTTCCGGATTCTTTGGAATACAATACATAGCAGTCCCGGATAAATGTCTTCATAAAGGACTCACTCGTCCGGTAGTTCTGTGTCAGACTGTCCTGCTCCTTTTTTGCATTCTTATAAAAAGTATTATAGTTTCCTAACACGATCACCGTCGCAAGTAAGATTACGCCTAAAATCAGGACAATCCCAAATTTATGCCTGTTTTTCGATTTTGTATCCAACGCCCCACACCACCTTTAAATATTTTGGTTCTTTCGGGCAGCTCTCAATTTTTTCACGGATATTCCGGATATGGACCATGATCGTATCGGTATTGATCGCTTTTTCATTCCATACACGCTCGTAAATTTCCTCTGCCGAAAAAACTCTTCCAGGACTCTTCATAAGGAGAAGCAGGATTTTGTACTCAATCGGTGTCAGGCGCACCGGCTCTCCGTCAACCGATACCTCCACCGTTTCTTCATTCAGCTCCAGACCGCCTATCACATGGATATTCTGATTTTCTTCACGGTCTCTTAGCTTCTCTGCAAACATCCGGTATCTTCTGAGCTGTGAATTCACCCTCGCAAGAAGCTCCATCGGTGTAAATGGCTTCGTCACATAATCATCTGCCCCGATATTCAGTCCCATGATCTTATCCACTTCCTCTGATTTTGCTGACAGCATGATCACCGGAAAATCATATTTTTCCCGAAGCTTCATCGTCATACGGATTCCATCCATACGCGGCATCATAATATCCACGATTGCAAGATGGATTTCTTCTTTCTCGATCACTTCCAGACCTTCAATTCCATCTGCCGCCTGAAATACTTCGTATCCCTGACTTTTCAGGTAAATTTCCACACCTTCTCTGATTTCCTTGTCGTCTTCAACGACCAGTACATGATTCATTTCCATAACTGCTTTTCTCCTCTTTTTCTCATCCTTGACTATAGTCTATCTCTTAAAGCTAAAGAGAACCGGAATAGATTTCTAAAGAATTTCTAAAAAAACGAAAAAGCTTTTCAGCAAAGCACTGCTGCCTTGCCAAAAAGCCCATCACCATCAGATACTTATTTAATAACCATAATAGCTGATACCACCACCAACTACTACAATCAAAATAAAGAAGGCCACAAGTACATACGAAATAACCTGAAGAATCAGGGATGCTCTGCAGTAGTTACGTCGGTTCAGATTGCCACTATTACCAAACGCCCAGATAATATACAGGATCAGTCCCGCACATGGAATAATTCCGACAATCAGCGTTAAAAGCCATTCTCCGGTAGAAAGTGGAGATAGATCCATCTGCTTTGGCGGCATCTGATAATTGTTCTGGCTATTGTAATTGTTATTGTAGCCGCTCGCGTTAAATCCGGTATTATAACCGCTATTCTGATACTGGTTGTCAGAGTACCCATTGGTATAAGCTCCGCTCTGATTGGTTCCGTTATAATACGAATTTCCGTTGTAAGTATTATTTTCATAAGTTCCATCCGAAGTTCCGGAATGGCAAGCGCTTTCGCCCGATGCTGACTGTCCGTAGCCGCTTCCGTTTTCTGACTTTGGCATTTCACCGTAAGTATATGCCGGATGACTTTTTTCTTCCTGCTTTAAATTATCGTCCGCTGCCTCTTTTGGCACGCTATTGTCATTCTTTGCCTGCGGCTCTGCTTCTGTATATCCTGCATTGGGATCGGTGTAAGAAGATGGACTCTTTTCCTCCCCTTCACTATTCTCAGTTATCTGGTTATTTAAGTTATTATCCATATCCCAAAACCTCCTGTGTATTCATTTTTTTCATCATAGCACACCAAAAAGCTGAAAACAATAGCTCTTTTTGCCAAATTGCCGAATTCAAAGACCAGATTCTGAATATCAAATCTATTAGCCGGTTATTTGATCCGCAGCCTCTGACCGACATAAATCAGATTCGGATTTTGTAGTTTGTTCAACCTTGCGATTTCCTGATAAGATGTTCCGTATATCGCTGCAATTTTCGAAAGCGTATCCCCGGATTTGACGATATGATACTTGTTTTCTTCGGCATTGACTCTGCTTTGTACTTCTTCATACCGTTTCCCCAGAACCGTTTTCCGCACTTCCCCGTTGCCATATTTCCCGGCACGCACTTCCTTTGCCAGTGTCTCTGTACTGGCACCGGAAATATAGTCGATCATCCCCTGCACTTCTCCATATCTGGTTCCAAGCCGGCTTTTCCGTTCTTCCCCATTTCCAAATTCTCCACGCATCGTCCAAAAAACCAGATCCAGCGTAGTTCCTTCCTGGTTTTCTTCCTCTTCAGAAGGTTTCTCTGGAGTTGTCTGGTTTCCTTTTCCAGCATACCGGCTCCACGCCTGCCGGTCTCCGTAGAATTTATTCAAATCCAGATTGCCATTCCATCCGCTTAATCTTCCCGAAGAACTGTACTGCCGCATCACACAGGCATATGCGCCCTCATTCCATGGATTTTCCTGGTACCCGATTGGCTCCATACTCGCGTACTGCGCTACCCACAGTCCATAGTTTCCGATATTCTGCAACCGGCTCATCATACTTTGCTGCACATAAACCACAGGATTGACGCTGGTCTTTGTTGAAATATAATTACACCAGGCTTTCACCCATTCCCGGTCATTCACACCAAATGCCGGATTGGACCGCCCTTCCCAGTCCAGCACAAGCATTGCCTCCCCCACACGGCTCCCTGCATTCTTCAGAAAATATTCTGCCTCCGCCTGTATATTTCCACCAGACGCATAGTGATAAATGCCCAGGCATTTCCCTGCTGTTTTCGCCTGACGGTAGGCTCTTTCGTAATCCGGATTTACATAACCGGTTCCTTCTGTCGCCTTAATTACCACAAAATCACACGGGACAACCGCAAGATTGATCCCACTTTGCCAGTTGCTGATGTCAATTCCATTTAATGCCATACCACTTCTACTCCTACTCTTCTTTTCCTGCCTGCTTGATGATCTGATGGATGTAGGTACTCAGTCCTGCAACAACAATACCCTGCGTTACGGATGCGAAAACTGCGGTCAACACATCCTGTGCTCCTGCGAAATGTGCGGTAGATGTCACCCAGATCCCGCAGATGATAATGCCTGTCGCCCCAAGCGTGATCGGAATATATTTATCTTTGATAAATTCTGCTTGTTTAAGTGCAATTCCGAAAAAGTATAGAACTGCGGTCACAATAAGCAGTTCCGGTTTTACATAATCCATAAGTTGCTCCATTATCTGGATAGCCTGCCTTTCTTTTTTAGAACTTTAAGGAAGATTTTATATATAAACGATTCAATCAGATGTGATATTAGTATATGTGAGAAATAGGATTTGGTGTCAAAAGAAAGATTTGATATAAAATAATCGGACCGGCAGGTTCTTCTTTGATTTGTATATGCAAAGGGAGAGGCGCTACGCCTCTCCCTGTAAATAAATTTCTTAGAATTTACCAGCTTTGTGAGCTTCCTCGATACTTACAGCAACAGCGACTGTCATTCCGACCATCGGGTTGTTACCTGCACCGATAAGACCCATCATTTCTACGTGAGCCGGTACAGATGAAGATCCTGCGAACTGTGCATCAGAGTGCATACGTCCGAGTGTATCTGTCATACCGTAAGAAGCCGGTCCTGCTGCCATGTTGTCCGGGTGAAGTGTACGTCCTGTACCACCACCTGAAGCAACTGAGAAGTATTTCTTTCCTGCTTCTACGCATTCTTTCTTGTATGTACCTGCAACCGGATGCTGGAAACGTGTCGGGTTTGTAGAGTTACCTGTGATAGAAACGTCAACGCCTTCTTTCCACATGATAGCCACACCTTCACGTACATCATTTGCACCATAGCAGTTTACTTTAGAACGGAGTCCGTCAGAGTAAGCGATTCTCTGAACTTCTTTCAGTTCTCCTGTATAATAGTCATAGTCTGTCTGAACATATGTGAATCCGTTAATTCTTGAAATGATCTTTGCAGCATCTTTTCCAAGACCGTTCAGGATAACACGAAGAGGTTTCTGACGAACTTTGTTTGCTTTTTCAGCGATACCGATTGCACCTTCAGCAGCTGCGAATGATTCATGTCCTGCAAGGAAGCAGAAGCAGTCTGTTGTTTCTTCAAGAAGCATCTTTCCAAGGTTACCATGTCCCAGACCTACTTTTCTCTGATCTGCTACAGATCCCGGAATACAGAAAGCCTGAAGTCCTTCTCCGATTGCTGCTGCAGCGTCTGCTGCTCTTGTACATCCTTTTTTGATTGCGATTGCTGCACCTGTGATGTAAGCCCAGCATGCGTTTTCAAAACAGATTGGCTGAATACCTTTGATCTGGTTGTATACATCCAGTCCGGCATCCTTTGTGATCTTTTCAGCTTCTTCGAGTGAAGCAATGCCATAGCTGTTTAAAACTTCATTGATTTTATCAATTCTTCTCTCATATGATTCAAATAAAGCCATTTAATTGTCCTCCTGAAAATATTGTTGCCTATATAACCCGTTAATTACTTATGTATGTAATTAGTTTTTACGCGGATCAATGATCTTAACGGCATCAGCTACACGTCCGTACTGTCCTTTAGCTTTTTCCCAAGCTTCGTTCGGAGTATCGCCTGCTTTGACAAAGTCTGTGAATTTTCCAAGACTTACGAACTGGTATCCGATGATTTCATCATGGTCATCAAGAGCGATTCCTGTTACATAACCTTCTGCCATTTCCAGGTAACGTGGTCCTTTTGCGAGAGTTCCGTACATTGTACCAACCTGTGAACGAAGTCCTTTACCAAGGTCTTCAAGTCCTGCACCGATCGGAAGTCCTTCTTCTGAGAATGCACTCTGAGTTCTTCCGTATACGATCTGTAAGAAAAGTTCTCTCATTGCTGTATTAATTGCATCACAGACAAGGTCTGTGTTAAGTGCTTCCAAAATAGTCTTTCCTGGAAGAATTTCTGAAGCCATAGCTGCGGAATGAGTCATTCCTGAACATCCGATAGTCTCCACAAGTGCTTCCTGAATAATACCATCTTTAACATTCAAAGTGAGCTTACATGCACCCTGCTGTGGAGCACACCAGCCGACACCATGTGTAAGACCGGAAATATCTTTGATTTCTTTAGCCTTTACCCATTTTGCTTCTTCCGGAATTGGAGCTGGTCCGTGGTTTGCACCCTGAGCTACCGGACACATCATTTCTACTTCATGTGAATAAATCATGTTAAAACTCCTTTCAAATACATCTGTTTTTCTTTTATAAGGCGTTTGTGATTGTTTTAACACCATATGTATTTATTTTCGCACAATTTTCGACATTCGTCAATTGTTACTTTGTACAAGATTCCAGAACTCACTGTCTGTTTTATATTCAATTATTTCTTTCATAGTAAACGGCGCTGTGATCCATCCACTCTCCGCAGAAGATTTTTTTCCATCTCCCGGGTAATGGTAAGTAATTCCGATCTCAATTCCATCCTTATCTACAAAGAATGCATCAAAGTACCGGTTCTCCAGGATTTCCCCATTTAAAATCTGTCGGAAATCATTTAATTTCACACTGCTTAACACCTCTGCCGATGGTGCTTCACCCTTCATCTTTTTCATCCAATCGTGCATAAATGCATCGCTTAGATCCACAATATCTGCCACTTCAAACTGCTTTGCGTCAGAAATACGGATGTTGCGGGTACGGAGGTCACAATACTGCGCAGAAGTATTTCCTGCATAATAAATATCATTGAATGCTACGCTGATAAAATCTTCTCCTGCATAAGAAACCTTGTACGTTACAAGACTTCCTAAAAACGGGTTCGATTCCTCCAACATTTTCTCTTTCATAGAATCACTCGGAGCCAGATATAAGGTATTGACCGTACTCATCGCACAGTCCTTCAGCATTTCATTGATCTTGTCAATATTTTCACCTTCCACCCCTGTGATCTGCGGATATTTGACATCAAACTGCATCGGATATTCGCCTTTATTTCCATTGGAAAAATAAGTGTAATTTTCCTCCGTGATCGTATACGGCAGATTTTCTGCCTCGTAGCCTTCAATTGCCTCGATTCCCTGTGCTTCTTCAGAACTGCTGTCCTTATTATCCTCTTCATTTCCATTACTGCCAAAGATATCGTCAATTTCTCCGTCCTCATCCGGGTTATATTCAAAAATCTGTGACGAATCCTCCTGTTTTCCTTCACCACTCGCAAAATTGCTGATGATTTTTCCGAAAAGCAGTCCCAGGAATATCAGAAAAATAAGTACGGTAACTGCGATCCCGATAAAAAGTCCCGTATGTTTCTTTCCATTATAGGAAGATCTTACATTTGCCGGTGATATCATCAAATCCATCGGAACAAAACGGATCCCGTTCTTTTCCTGAACCGGTGCCAGATCCCGGAATCCCATATGGTGATAAGCTTCCGTACTCACAACCGATGCATTGACCGTCATACGCATCAGAGCAAACTGCATCGTACAGTATCTGCACATTTCACCAACAAGAGCCTTCGCAATCCCTTTTCTCCGCAAATCCGGGTGGACAAACAGAAGGGAAATATGTCCATCCCTCCGCACGGCTCCGACACCGCCAAGATCCTGTCCTTCTACCGCGCCAAAGACGATCATCTCTCCGCTTTCGACAAGAGGCATAAAATTCTCCATCTTGATAAAACGGGCAAATTCCTCGATTCCCTGCTGTGTACAGGAATTGGCGTTTTCTCTGATAAATACATCCCATACCAGATGCAGACCTTCCACAACCTCCTGACTGCTATATAGTCTTTTTATGATCATTTTTCTGTACCTCATCTTTTCCAGAATGAACTGGTTTTCTCTCTTACGCCCTCTTTAAAAGTTCTTCCCGCAAGAGCGTGATCGCACGTGCAACCGCATAGTCCCGGTTCTTCTCACGATTGCCGGTAAAACGGTACTCTCTTACCGTTACCTCTCCATTTACCGCACATCCGATATACACAAGTCCGACCGGTTTTTCCGCTGTGCCGCCGCCAGGTCCTGCGATTCCGGTTACACTAAGTGCCGCATCCGCACCTGCCGCCTTTGCTGCGCCAAGTGCCATCTCCGCTGCTGTCTGTTCACTGACTGCCCCGTAGGTTTCCAGTGTCTCATGCTTCACACCAAGAATCTTTTCCTTCGATGCATTCGCATAAGTAATATATCCTTCATTGTACACACCGGAAGCTCCCGACACATTCAGAAGTCTGCCGGAAAGCTTTCCTCCTGTACAGGATTCTGCCGTTGTCACAGTCATCTTCTTCTCTTCCAGAAGACGGATCACCGACTCTTCCAGTGTCACATTCTCTTCGGTCGTATAAACAGCATCACCAAAACGCTTCTTCATCTCTTCGATCATCGGCTCCATCAGTTTTTCTGCCGCTTCTTCAGAGCATGCTCTTGCAATCACACGAAAATGTACCTCTCCTGTCTTTGCATAAGGCGCAAGCGTCGGATTGGTCTGTGCATCCATCAGATCCGCAACCATGGTCTCTGCCCTGCTTTCCCCGATCCCGCACACTTTTACCATATGGGAATAGATTCCCTCCGGCTGCTTTTTATTGAGGTACGGTGCAATGTCGTGTTCAAACATCGGCTTCATCTCATTCGGAGGCCCAGGGATCAGGATCGCTGCTTTGCCGCGCTCTTTATCCTCCAGGATCAGTCCAGGTGCCGTTCCGTTCAGATTGTCGATCACGATCGCGCCTTCCGGAACCAATGCCTGCTTCCAGTTATTCTCTGTTACCTTTTTACTCTTAATCTTCTCAAAATAGTCCCCGATTCGTGCCCTGGAATGTTCATCCATATAAAGTTTTCTGCCAAATACCTTTGCAGTTACTTCTTTTGTCAGATCATCCTTGGTAGGGCCAAGTCCCCCTGTCAGAATTACGATATCAGCGCGCTCAATTGCCTGGCGGATTGCTTCTTCCATACGCTCTTCATTGTCACCGACAACAGTCTGGTGATATAAAGAACAACCTAGCAGAGCACATTTCTCTGCTAGGTATGCTGCGTTTGTATTCACAATGTTGCCAAGTAAAATTTCAGTGCCGACAGAAATCAGCTCTACAACCATTTTACATGCCTCCCTGTGTTAATACCTGTTTGTTCTTTGCAATATAATCGATCAGTGAAACGACGGTCAGGAGCAGTGCTACCCATGTAAGGACTGTTCCTACAACATTCCACACACCGCCCAGATCCATGATCAGCACAATGATCAGTGCCATCTGTGATACGGTTTTGAATTTGCCCCAGTAGCTTGCCGCAATGACGATTCCATTGTCAGAAGCAACCAGACGGAATCCGCTGATGATAAATTCTCTGGCAATGATCACCAGAACAACAATGACATTCAGTCGGTTCATAGATGTCAGACAGATCAGCGCGGTACATACCAGCAGCTTGTCTGCAAGCGGATCCATAAATTTACCGAAGTTCGTTACCAGGTTGTACTTTCTGGCGATTTTCCCATCCAGCATATCCGTCAGGCTGGCAACACAGAAGATCACAAGTGCGATCCACTTATCTGCTGCTCCGGTAATATCAAATAACATAAACACTACAAAAAACGGAATTAAAATCACTCGTAAAATCGTTAACTTATTTGGTAAATTCATAATAACTCTCCTATCAAATCATAATCTGCTGATCCGGTCACTTTTACCTTTGCAAAATCTCCCGACATCAGTTCTTCCGATGTGTTCACAAAAATAAGTCCGTCTACATTCGGCGCATCCCGGTAGGTTCTTCCCACATAGGCATTCTCATCTGCTACCTTGCCTTCGATCATCACAAGCAGCTCTTCCCCAATCCGGTCTTCTGCCTGGTCAAATACGATATCCTGTTGAAGTTCCATGAGCTCTGCCTGACGTTCCTCTTTGACTTCTTCCGGGATCTGATCCGGCATAGATGCTGCAGGAGTATCCTCTTCCGGTGAGTAGGTAAATACGCCAAGTCTGTCGAATTCCATCTGATCCACAAAATCCATCAGCTCTTCATGCTGTTCCTGTGTCTCTCCAGGGAATCCAGTGATCAAAGTTGTGCGAAGTGCGATATCCGGAATCTCACGTCGAAGCTTCTCAATGGTCTCGATGAGCTGCGCTCTGGAAGTCCGTCTTCCCATTCTCTTCAGGATACCATCGCTTGCATGCTGGATCGGGAGATCCAGATAATGGCAGATCTTTGGTTCCTCCTTGATCACCTGAATCAGCTCATCCGTGATTTCCTCCGGATAGCAGTATAAAATACGGATCCAGCGAAGTCCGCTGATCTTGCAAAGCGCTCTCAAAAGCTGTGGAAGCCGCTTCTCCCCGTACAGATCGGTTCCGTACATGGTGGTCTCCTGTGCTACCAGGATCAGCTCCTTCACCCCTCCGTCTGCCAGATTCTGCGCTTCCTCCAGCAGATGCTCCATCGGCACACTCCGGAAATCTCCTCGTACCTTCGGGATAATACAGTAAGTACAGTGCTTGTCACAGCCTTCTGCAATCTTCAGATAAGCGAAATGTCCGCCGGTCGTCACCATACGGTGCGTGTCTGTCACCGGGAGATAATCCACATCCTTCATAGTCAGGCGCACATCTCCGCGCTCCATCGGACTGTCGCTTAAAACTCCATCGATCACGTGTGCGATCTCTTCATAAGAAGTCGTTCCGAGAACCGCATCAACCTCCGGGATTTCCTGAATGATCTCTTCTTTGTATCTCTGTGCAAGACAGCCTGTTACGATCAGGGCTTTTAATCTGCCGGTCTTCTTCAGTTCTGCCATCTCAAGAATATTCTGGATACTCTCTTCCTTTGCGTCATGGATAAAGCAGCAGGTGTTAATGATAATGACATCTGCCATTGTCTCATCGTCCACCATCTGATGACCGTCCTTTGCAAGAATCCCAAGCATGACCTCCGAATCCACAAGGTTCTTGTCACAGCCTAATGAAATGAATAATATATTCATAAAATAAATTTCTCCTCAAGCATAATTTCTGGGCGGCAGGGGAAATCATCTTCACCGGAAAATAAAATCCCCTATCATAAGAATACCCCGCAGACAGCTGCAGGGTATCGAACTTCTTTTATTTATCTGCGTCTTCTGCAATAATTTTGATCTTTCCACTGTTCAGCTCATCAATTGCAATAGAAAGCGGCTTTTCGCCGTCCTTAACAGGAACAAGCGGCATCTCGCCGTCAATGATCTGTCTCGCTCTCTTTGCTGTTGCAAGAACGATAGAATAACGACTGTTGACAATCTTAGTTGCGCCTTCTTCCACGTCCTGATTTACTACTTTCATCAAATCGGTATATGATGGATGTAACATAAATTCTGCTCCTTTCCTACAGTTCCTTCAGTTCTTTTCTGATATCATCTATAAAGTCAGCATTCCGGCTTACCCGGTCATGCTCACCCTGAATAATGCTGTGCATCTCTTTTGCGCAGCGCTCCAGGTCATCATTGATCACAAGATAATCGTACTTCTCTACGCCCTGTGATTCTTCTACTGCCCGCTTCATTCTCGAATCGATCACTTCTGCGGTCTCGGTTCCCCGTCCTACCAGTCTGTCTTTCAGTACCTGCGCACTCGGCGGAGTCACGAACATCAGCAGGGTATCCGGATACTTCTCTTTCACTTTCAACGCACCCTGGATCTCAATCTCAAGGATCACATCCTTGCCTGCCTCTAACTGCTCCATAACATACTGCTTCGGAGTTCCATAGTAATTTTCTACATATCTAGTATACTCTATAAGCTCATCACGCGCAATCATTTTTTCAAATTCTTCTTTGGTTCTGAAAAAATACTCTCTTCCATCTTCTTCCCCGACACGAGGCTGTCGCGTGGTTGCAGAGATCGATAATGCATAATTATCATAGTCCTGCATCAGCTTTTTCATCAGTGTTCCCTTACCGGCTCCGGAAAATCCGGATACTACAATAAGGATTCCTTTTTTTTCTCTCATAATCAGTTCTCCTGCATACTCAGACATTGAAATGTTATTTTAACACATCTTTTTACATTTTTCAAAGCTTTATTCAATATTTTGAATCTGCTCACGGACTTTTTCAATCTCAGTCTTCAGATCGATCGCATAATTGGATACTTCCAGATCATTTGCCTTGGATAAGATCGTGTTCGCCTCACGGTTCATCTCCTGCGCAATGAAATCAAGCTTGCGTCCGATTCCCTCTGTCTGTTCCAGAGTTTCCTTCATATGCTTGATATGGCTTTTCAGTCTTACCACTTCTTCATCTGTACAGATCTTGTCAGAGAAGATCACAACCTCAGCCGCGATCCGTCCTTCGTCAATCTGGGTGTCCCCAAGAAGCTCCTTCACTTTCGTTTCCAGCTTCTCCCGGTATTCAGCAACGATCTGCGGAGATCGCTCTTCAACCCTGGCAACAACTTCCAGCATTCCATCCAGCTTGCCAATGATATCCTTTTTCAGGTTCTCACCTTCTGTAGTCTTGGTCTTTACAAACTGTTCGCATGCGCCTTTCATTGCTTTTTCAAGACCACTCCACAGTTCTTCCTCATCCACAGACTGTTCTTCCATCGTAAGGACTTCCGGGCAGCGTGCAAGTGTGGATACCCGCACATCATTATCAAGTCCAAACTGTTCTTCCATCTGCTTAAAGCTTGCCATATATTCTTCTGCCAGCTTCTGGTTATATTTCAAAGTCATCTGGCTTTCTGTCATATCTTCATACCCGATGAAAATATCAATCTTTCCTCTCTGCACATACTGCTTGAGCAGGTTGCGGATCGCGGACTCAAAGAAGTTAAGCTTCTTTGGCATACGGATATTCACATCCAGGTAACGGTGATTAACCCCCTTCATTTCTACGGTAAATTTGCGGTCTGCTTCGGCGATCTCACACCGTCCAAAGCCTGTCATACTTTTTATCATTTGATTTTCCCTCTTCTTACTGACCTTTTAAGGGCCGTTTTACTATCGATTATTATAGTTCATTTACACTTACTCGTCAACCGGGTGACAGGGCATTTTCACTTGTCTATGCATACCTCTCTATGCTATAATGAGCCCATTGAAAAAAGAATGTGCCCTGGCATATTCCCGGATAAATATGAGGTGAATTTTTAAAATGGCTTTTGATGGAATTACAATCGCAAATATCGTAAAAGAATTAAATGATACCATCCTGAACGGACGGATCGCCAAGATCGCACAGCCGGAAAATGATGAACTGCTTCTCACGATCAAACCTGCGAAAGGACAGGTAAGACTGGTCATCTCCGCAAGTGCATCCCTGCCGCTGATCTATCTGTCCAGAGATAACAAACCAAGTCCGATGACTGCGCCGAATTTCTGTATGCTTCTGAGAAAACATATTGCAAATGGCCGCATCGTAGGCATTTCTCAGCCTTCCCTGGAACGGATCATCCGCTTCGAGATCGAGCACCTGGATGAACTTGGAGATCTGTGCCGCAAATCCCTGATCGTTGAGATCATGGGCAAGCACAGCAATATTATTTTCTGTAATGAAAAAGGAATGATCATCGATAGTATCAAGCATGTTTCCGCGCAGATGAGTTCTGTGCGTGAGGTTCTTCCGGGAAGAGAATATTTTATCCCGGATACTATGAAAAAAGAAAATCCACTTGGCATACCGGAGGAAAATTTCACACAGGAACTTCGCTCCAAACCAATGCCGGTCGAAAAAGCGATCTACAACAGTTTTACCGGAATCAGTCCGGTTGTCGCCGAAGAGATCTGCTATCTGGCAGGAATCGACTCTTCTGTTCCGGCATCGGAGATGTCCGGTGATCTGCTGGCTCATCTGTACCGGCAGTTTACCTATTTTATGGAGCAGGTGACAGAAAGCAAATTCTCTCCTGCTATTTATTACGATGGAAATGAGCCGAAAGAGTTCTCATCTCTTCTGCTCACCCACTTTTCCAACTATCAGGTAAAATCTTATGATTCGATTTCCGAAGTGATCCGGACTTATTATTCTTCCCGTGATCTGATCACCCGGATCCGCCAGAAATCTTCGGATCTGCGCCGTGTGGTTCAGACAGCACTGGAACGTAACCGCAAGAAATACGACCTGCAGTTAAAGCAGCTTCGCGATACGGAAAACCGCGATAAATACAAGGTATACGGGGAACTGATCCACACCTACGGTTACAATCTGGAAGAAGGTGCAAAAGAACTGGAAGCACTCAATTATTATACTAACGAAATGATCAAAATTCCGCTGGATCCGCAGAAAACACCACAGGAAAATGCAAAGAAATATTTTGACCGGTATAATAAACAGAAACGTACTTTCGAGGCTCTTTCAGAACTGATCAAAGAAACGAAAGATGAGATTGATTATCTGGAGTCCGTCAGCAAATCCCTGGATATCGCACGAAGCGAGGATGACCTGATCCAGATCAAGGAAGAACTGATTGAAAGTGGATTTATCCGCAGAAAGCAGTCTTCCAAAAAGGTGAAGATCACAAGCAAACCATTCCACTATATTTCTTCGGACGGTTTCCATATGTATGTTGGAAAAAATAATCTTCAGAACGAAGAACTGACCTTCCATTTTGCAAATGGCGGGGACTGGTGGTTCCATGCGAAAAAAGCACCAGGTTCCCATGTCATCGTGAAGACGAACGGGGAAGAACTTCCGGACCGGACCTTTGAAGAGGCAGCCAGACTTGCTGCGCATTACTCGAAGAATTCCGGGGCTGAAAAGGTGGAGGTTGACTATGTAGAGAAAAAGCAGGTTAAAAAACCAAATGGAAGCAAGCCTGGGTTTGTCGTGTATTATACCAATTATTCGATGATGATAGATAGTGATATTTCTGGAATTCAGGAAGTACAATAAAGGTGAGTTGTGACACCACCAGAGAAGAATTAAATCCACCCCATTCCAAATTGTGCAAAGCATTCCGATGAGCCTCTTAGTGCGAGAATCGTGTTCAGCAAAGGCTTCCACGATTCTTGAGTCTCATCTCCATTGCACAAGATAGGAATGGGGTGGATTTTATTCGATATCAGTATTTACTTGATCTCATATACTTTATCTAACTGCGTCATACATGCCTGGATTTTCTTCATCCCCTCATCATCAGCAGGTTTTCCGGAGAAGTAGTAGGTGACTTTGCCTAGGGTGCCTGGTCTGGTTTGTTCGGGGAGAACTCTTTTTAGCTGGCGGAGGGTGCCTTCGTTGCCGTCTACGAAATGGATTTCTCCCGGGAAGATTTTGCGGAAGGATTGTTTGAAGTAGTTGAAGTGAGTACAGCCAAGTACGACTGCAGCATACTGGTTGAGTGTATAGCTCTGAAGGCTGTTTTTCAGATATTCATCTACTTCCGGGTCCTGGAATCTTCCGGCTTCGGCAAAGCGGACCAGTTTTGGAAGTGGCGCAAGGTCTACTTCGTGTTCGGTATCTACTTTTTCCAGAAGGCTGTGTAATTTTTCTCCGGCTATCGTAACCGGTGTTGCTGTTACCAGAATCCGTTTCTGCATATCCTGATATAGCTTGAGCGCGCGCTTAACTGCCGGTTCCATACCGACGATCGGTACGGCAAATTCGCCTCTGAATTCTTTCGTTGCCACGCTGGTTGCCGTATTACAGGCGATTACGATTGCATCAACCTCCTTCGCGATCAGGAAATTCAGAACCTCTTCTACATATCCTTTGATCTGTTCCCTCGTCTTTTCTCCGTATGGAACATGCTTTGTATCCGCATAATATATAAATTCTGCTTCCGGCATCTTTTTCAGTGCGCGGTGAAGCACAGAAAGTCCGCCGATCCCTGAATCATATATTCCGATTTTCATTGGTGTTACCTCGATTTCTTATTTTCTTATCTGGTTTAAAGCCAAAATCTGTATCCATTTTTATTCAATTTAATGATGTGAGTGTCAAAAGTAAATTTTGCCACTCACTGATATAACCGGATTGCTCCATTGCTATGCAATTCCCGCAATGTTCGATTTAAAAATCAAAATCTGCATAATCTTCCGGGAGAAAGCGATGATAGATAATATGACAGCCTTCATCTTTAAAACAATAATAATACTTGTCCTCGCCCGCTTCAAAACGGATCATCCGGTCAAATTCTCCCTTGTCCATCGGTTCTGTCACGATCTTGTCCGAATGTGAACAGAACAATGCTTCGATATCTTCCATCGTGCAGCCATGCTTTGCGACAAGCTCCACCAGCTCTTTGATAAATTCATTCGGTTTCATATTTTCATGCACATATTCCGATGCTTTTTCCGATAAAGCAAAGCAAAAACGGTCCTTTACATGTGTAATCCCGACTTCCCCGAAAATATCTTCTGCTGCTTTCGGAAAATCTGCAAGGAGCTCCTGCATTTCTTCCGAATCTGCATTCGTCTCCATAAAATGATTCAGTGAACTGAGCGGATAATAAAGCCGGATCATCTCTTTCCGATATCCGAGCTTTGCCTGCTCTTCCTTTACCAGATCGATTAAACTCTTTTCCAAACGCTCGTATCCCATATATATTAAAACTCCTGTCTTGATAAAATTATGTAAGTCTGCTGCTGCAAACAAAAATATTTTATCACATTCTTTCCATTTTCGCCACTCACACCGTTGAAGAATTCCCTTATTTTCGTTATCATAAAAGAAATATACATTATTTTCAGTATAAAAGACTCTTCAAGAATATAAACACAATTTGGAA
Source organism: Coprococcus sp. AM11-30B (assembly GCF_027674365.1). Lineage (NCBI taxonomy): Bacteria > Bacillati > Bacillota > Clostridia > Lachnospirales > Lachnospiraceae > Coprococcus > Coprococcus sp. AM11-30B. The sequence goes on from NZ_JAQDVB010000005.1 coordinate 60,796, forward strand.
AACAGGAATCGAAACTTAAATATCCAGATACCTGGGAGGTTAAAACACATGGATGAACAGACAATCAGACAGCGGATCTCCACGCAGCGTGATTTTTTTGCAACCGGCGCAACACTTCCGCTTTCTTTTCGATTAAAACAATTAGAACAGCTAAAACTTGCACTCAAACGCCATGAACAAGATCTGTACACAGCACTAAAAGCGGATCTTGGAAAAAGCCGGATGGAAAGCTATATGTGCGAAATCGGTCTGACGCTTTCCGAGCTTACCTGGATGCAAAAGCATTTACCAAAGCTGATGCGCTGTAAAACCGTCCCTACTCCGCTGGCACACTTCGCCGCCAAAAGCTTTCAATCGCCATCCCCCTACGGAACCGTACTGATCATGAGTCCCTGGAATTACCCGGTACTCCTCACTTTAGAACCGCTGATCGATGCGCTCGCCGCCGGAAATACCGTCATCCTGAAGCCAAGTGCTTACGCTCCACACACTAGTCAGATTCTGAGTCAGCTTCTCAAGGAATGCTATCCACCGGAATATGTAACGATAATCACCGGAGGCCGGGAAGAAAATCAGGCGCTCTTAAACCAGCGTTTTGACAAAATCTTTTTCACCGGAGGAAAAACGGTTGGAAAAGAAGTCCTTCGTCACGCTGCCGAATATTTGACTCCTGTCACTCTGGAACTTGGCGGAAAAAGTCCGTGTATTGTAGATTCCACAGCGAAAATTCCTCTCGCCGCAAGACGGATTGTATTCGGAAAATACCTCAACTGCGGACAGACCTGCGTTGCCCCGGATTATATCCTCTGCGATGCTTCCATTCGCGACCGGCTGCTTCAGGCACTGAAAAAAGAAATCCACCGGCAGTTTGGCAAACAGCCTCTTCAAAATCCGGATTATGGGAAAATCATCAACGAAAAACATTTTCACCGGCTGCAGAACCTGATTGCTGCCGACAAGCTGGTCTGTGGAGGTGAGTCCGATCCGTCTGCCCTGCGCATTGCCCCGACCATCCTAAAAGATGTCACCTGGGACGATCCGGTCATAGGCGAAGAAATTTTCGGACCGATTCTTCCGGTACTTACCTATTCTGACCTGAATGATGCAATCCGGCAGGTCGAATCCCATCCACACCCGCTTGCACTCTATCTTTTCACCGAAGATCCTGCTGCCAAAAAGAAAGTCCTTGCCAGATGCCATTTTGGCGGCGGCTGCATCAACGATACCATCATCCACCTCGCCACCAGCCAGATGCCGTTCGGCGGTGTCGGAGAAAGCGGCATGGGATGCTATCATGGAAAAGAAGGATTTGAATGCTTCACACATCAGAGAAGCATAGTCGATAAGAAAACCTGGATGGATCTGCCGATACGGTATCAGAAGTATCGGTTCTGGAAAGAAAAAATGCTGAGAGGCTTCCTGCGCTAGGATTAGCGCGGGAAGAGCTTCCCAGCAGATATAACATCAAGAACTTCCCTTCTCAATCAGACACTGATGTTCTTTGCTGTTTTTATCATTTAAATTCTTCGATTAAATTGCACGGAAAGCATTCTGCACATCCTTCATCTTCCAACAAAAAATCTACTATTTTCTTTGCAAGCCTTCTTCCTCGCTCACTATGAAATACTCTGAATAGCATGTCCAGAGTCTCTTGCAACCCGCACTCAGATATCTGACTAGAAGTGCACTTGAATTTGTTATAAAAACCAGTTCATCAGCATTTTTATATTCGATATATCTGCCGCAATTATCCAGAATGCTCTGTACTCCCCGCAAATCGAATATTGAAATTCCAGGAAATTATTTCTGGATAATATCAGCACTTTTCACTCAGACATGTTCTGAGACACTTGCATACGATCTTCCATATCGCCCATCCGATAAACATCCCAACTGTATTTGTTACCACATCATCCAATTGTAAATATCCTCTCTGCGTAATATGCTGTGTGATCTCTATACCACAGGAACATAAAAAACCAATCAGCACACATTTCCAACCGCTTCTGACTTGTTTAAAAACTATTGGTAATAATACACCAAAAGGAATAAACATAATAATATTCTCAATAAACATCGCATGCATATGGAAAGAATGTCCCCATGTTTCAAATAACACTAAACTAATTTCTTTCCTGCTCCCCGCTTCTCTTGAAAATAAGACAGTCTGAAAGGTAACAATAATATAGGCAATAAATAATATCCAAGCAATTCTATATTTTTTATTAATTCCATTATCCTTTTCCTGCTTTTGAGAACCTTTCTTATACACCCAACTAATAAAAAATACAAGACAAGCACTAAAAATGATTGCCGGAATCAGCCACATTACTGGTTGATTAAAATCTTGAATTATTATTTTTTTGTACAACTTGATTTTTAATCACCTTCCTTTTTAGTATCATATCAAATCAATTATTTTAGATATTTTTATTCTTTCTTCCTTCAACAGGCTCACTTCAATTACAACAATGGTATCGCATACTTTTTCATTTTGTGCCTCCAAACGATTTTACCACTTATCCAAGATTGTTTTCAATATTATCTTTTAGTAATAATTATATCCTAAAATAAATTTCTAAATTCCACCTCTTCGTCTCGGAATGAATGACTCATCCTTGTCCACAGCTTTGTTCTTATATTTTCTGATGCTTCTTCTGTTTTTTATTGCTTCGATCATTTTTCTTCATATTCTCCTTAACCTCGTCCGGTACATCGATCAGACCGAACCGGTAGAACATTCCGTATATGATTAGGGTGTCAAAATAGTAAAATAAGTTGCGATATTTCGATAAAGTTTTACAGTTAAAGCACCTAAATCCGTTATACCCAACTTGACGAAATATGTTAAAAATGATAACATTACATATGTTGTAGAAAAATACTGGGTAAAAAAGAATGTCGCTTAAGTGGAAGATAAGCGACATTTGTTTTTATGATTAATCCAAAAAAGTGCCGCTCCATCATCGTTTTGATGACTTCGCGGCACTTTTATATACTCTACTATAAATAATTTCTTCCACTTCTAATTATCTCCCACACCCGGTATCCCACGCTTCCATAGTAATAACTCATCGGAGCATCTCCCGGAAAATACCTTACCATTCGGAACACATAATATAGAATCAGTCCTACGCACAGAAGAATCACCCATTTCCCAAGACTCTTCGTTTCTTTTCTCTGTATGTATCTCCGCACGCCAAACCATCCCACCAGAATAATCACACCATAAATAAACGGATGCATTTTCCATGCCCCGGCAAAGTCCCCTCGCAGCACCATAAACATCGCTCTTGTAAGCCCGCATCCCGGACAAGGAAATCCCGTCATGATCACCATTGGACACAGACTGTATAAAAACTTTCTTCCTATAACAAAATAAATTGCAAATACAAGAATCGCAATGCGGATATTCCATAAGTCCTGTAAAAGCATCTTTATTCCTGCTATTAATCTATTTTTCACAAAAGTGTTCCCAACTTTCTTATTGAGGTGCATCTTTTTTCAAAATATCCTGCACATAATCAACCGGTCTTTTTACTGCTTCCGAAATCATATCATCTGTAAAATCCATTTCATGTAAACTCCAGATAAATTTAACAGTTGTCTCCTCTCGCCCTTCTTCTCTACCTTCTTCTCTACCCTCTTCTCTACTTCTTCTAACTAATATATCACTAAATCCCGTCATCGTCATAGCCACATCCTCCTTAAATTCCTCTTCCCATTCAATATGTGAATATGTCTCTATTTCTTCTATATTTCCCACAAATATCTGATTAAGATAATCAAATATCCCTGCATCTTCGCCCCGTATCCGATATTCATCCGTCTCCGAAACCGGTGCGTCACTGACAACCTCATCCGATGTAATCGATGCCAGATCCAGACAATTCAGGATCTCTTCCTGAGAACACCCTTCAAATTCCGGAATCACCATCTCCATAATCGGCACAATGATCTCTTTGCTCTTAAAGAGTTTCTTCACGCCCTTGTCATACTCTGCGCCAATATTTACAGATGATGCAATGTCGTATTTTGTCTCTATTTTCATTTCTATTTTGGATGATTTTCCACCTAACCGTCAACCAATAAATTTTCTTTTCCTTCTCCATTTTTTCTATTATAACATACCCCACGATATTCTAAAAATTAAATTTTTCTAATTTTCTCTTTCCATCCTTTCATCCTTCCGCAGTCGAATGAACTCAATAAAAAAGGATCCAGATGCATTTGCAGAAGCCTAAGAAAAACTTGTTCTTAGCCTCCGAAACAGCATCCGGATTCTTTTCTTTCATTATCTACTTAATGATCTTCTTCGGACATTTCTCCGCACATTTTCCACAGTTTGTACATTTTTCCGGATCAATGTGTGCAATGTTATCTACCACATGTACTGCATCAGACTCACATACTTTTTCACACATCTTACATCCGATACATCCTGCGGAACATACGCTCATAACGTCTTTTCCTTTATCTTTTGAGCTGCACTGTACGAGATGCTTCTGTTCATAAGGTACAAGCTCGATCAGATGTTTTGGACAGGTAGCGATACATTTACCGCAGGCTTTACATGCTTCTTTGTCTACGACTGCAATTCCTTCTACGATATGGATTGCATCGAACGGACATGCTTTGACACAGCTTCCGAATCCAAGGCATCCAAAGGAACATCCTTTTGGTCCGCCATTCTGCATCATGGCTGCCATCTGACAGTCGTCGATTCCTGTATAGTCATATGTCTGTTTTGCTTTTTCGCAGGTTCCTGCACATTTTACAAATGCAACTTCGTGTACGCTTTCACCGGCTTCTTCGCCCATGATTGCTGCGATCTTTGCTGCTACCGGAGCACCGCCGACCGGACACTGTCCGACCGGAGCTTCACCTTTTGCGATGGCTGCTGCAAGTCCGGAACATCCGGCATATCCACATCCACCACAGTTGTTGCCCGGAAGCTCAGCGAGAACTGCTTCTTCTTTTTCATCTACTTCAACTGCAAATTTCTTGCCTGCAATTCCAAGGAAGACACCGATGAATACGCCGGTACCGCCTACGATAAGTGCAGCAATCAATACTCCTGTTATACTCATAACACGGTCCTCCTTCTGTTAAATGATTCCTGAGAATCCAAAGAACGCGATGGACATCAGTGCTGCTGTAAGCAGTACGATCGGAGTTCCCTGGAAAGACTCACTGATATCGTTGTATTCGATCTTCTCACGGATACCAGCCATGATCACGATTGCGATCGTGAATCCGACTGCTGTGGAGAATCCGTATACAACACCTTCAAGAATGTTATATCCTTTTGTTACACAGTTCAGTGATACACCAAGTACTGCACAGTTTGTTGTGATCAGCGGAAGATATACACCAAGTGCATTATAAAGCGGAGGCATAACCTTCTTGAGGAACATCTCTACAAACTGAACCAGTGCTGCGATAACCAGGATGAATACGATTGTCTGCAAATATTCGAATCCTGCCGGGTGCAAAATAAACTGGTAGATCGCACCTGTAATGAAAGATGCAATCGTGATAACGAAAACAACTGCGCCGCCCATGCCGGCTGCTGTCTCAATTTTCTTAGAAACGCCAAGGAAAGGACAGATACCGAGGAACTGGCTGAGTACGACGTTGTTAACAAGCGCCGAACCAACTGCTATAATAAGTAATTCTTTCATCTCTTATCTCCCTCCTATTCCTTTTCCTGACCTGTCGGGAATACGTGTCCATCGCATCCGCCACATGAAGCGCATCCGCCTTCGCAGCATCCCTGTGCTTTGACAACCTTCTTGCCTTTTGCTTCCAGTCTCTTCATGATCTTGTTACGTGCTGCAACAAGGAATGCAAGTACAAGGAATGCACCAGGAGCAAGGATAAAAATTGTAACTGGCTCATAGATATCCGGCATGATCTGAAGACCGAAGATTTTTCCGGAACCGATCAGCTCTCTGACGATACCGATGCAGGTAAGGCCAAGAGTAAATCCAAGTCCCATACCAATACCATCAAAGATAGACGGAAGAACCGGGTTCTTTGATGCGTATGCTTCTGCACGTCCGAGGATGATACAGTTAACTACGATCAGAGGAATATATACACCAAGTGATGCATAAAGGCCAGGTACAAATCCTTCCATAAGGAACTGTACCACAGTAACAAGTGTTGCTACGACTACGATGAATGCCGGCATACGAACGGAATCCGGAATGATCTTACGCAACAAAGAAATCAAAAGGTTGGAGAAGATCAGTACCACTGTGGTAGAAAGTCCCATACCAATACCGTTGATTGCGGATGTTGTAACCGCCAGTGTCGGACACATACCAAGCATCATAACAAAGGTTGGGTTTTCTTTTACAAGACCGTTATACAATCTTTCTGTACATTTATTCATTTCCACTACCTCCTAACGCTGTCTGGTAATATCCAAGTGCTGTGTTGACAGCTCCTGTGACTGCACGGGAAGTGATGGTTGCACCACTCAAAGCATCGATCGGCTGTCCGTCTCCGCCATCTTTGGATACATAGAATTTTTCAGCCTGCTGTCCGGCAAACTGATTGTAAAAGCTCGGTTCTTTTGCACGCATACCGAGACCTGCTGTCTCGCTGATGGAAAGAAATGAAATACCATTAACCGTACCGTCAGCCATAATACCAACCGTGATCTGGATATCTCCGCCGTAACCGTCTTTGTCTGTTACAGTGATCACATATCCTGCTTCACTGCCATCCATAGTTGCAGAATAAACTTCATCAACTGTTGCATTGGTTCCCATCATTTTGATTGCTTCTTTGGCAGCTTTCTGATCTACGTCCATTGCTTCAAAGGAATCAGCTTCCGGATAAACTGCCTGGCAGGCTTCCTGTTTCTGCTTTGCCTGTGTCTGGGCGATCGGATCTTTTGTTACTTCATAAGCAGCTCCGAGCACCAGACCGGATACTACTGTGATCGCTGCAAGGATCAGTGTATTTTTGATAATCTTATTCATTATTTTTCTCCTCCTTTACCGAAAGGTTTTGGAAGAGTAACTCTCTCGATCAGCGGTACAAGAAGGTTACTGAAGATGATCGCATAAGATACCCCTTCTGCTGAGCCACCGAACAGACGGAAAAGACCTGTCAGACATCCAAGAAGGATACCATATACGATCTGCCCTTTTTTGGTGATCGGGGAAGTTACATAATCGGTTGCCATAAACCATGCTCCAAGCATCAGACCACCACCGCAGAGTTCTGCTGTCATGTACTGAACATTGAAGAATCCGACTCCGTCTACGAATCCACCGAAAATTCCGATGAAAAGTGCAAATGTCACAATATATGTACCCGGGATACGAAGATCAATGATTCCTTTCAGGATCAGGATGATCGCACCGATCACAATTGCGATAACGGATGTCTCGCCAATCGTTCCGGCAATATTTCCAAGGAGCATGTCCATGCTGTTCACACCATCGAGTGCTGCGTTTCCTGCTTCAATGTTCGCACGGATCGTTGCAAGCGGTGTTGCACCGGATACGCCGTCATATACGAAGCTTGTCATTCTTCCTGTGAAGGAAATAAGAAGGAAACATCTTGCTCCAAGTGCAGGGTTCATGAAGTTCTGTCCCAATCCGCCAAAGAGCTGCTTTACAACCAGGATCGCGAATACACTTCCGATAATTCCCATCCAGATCGGGGCTGTCGGCGGAAGGTTGAGTGCAAGCAGAAGTCCTGTAACTGCGGCACTGAAATCCTTGATCGTAATCTTTTTATGCATCAGTTTTTCGTAAATGTACTCCGTAAGAACTGCTGCTGCTGTTGTCACAATAACAAGCAGCCATGCATGTGTGTCACGGAAGTTGTAAATTCCAAAGAAAGTTGCCGGTAACAGAGCGATGATAACCCACAGCATGATATTGCCGGTTGTCTCTTTAGAACGGATATGTGGTGAAGATGATACTTTTAACTGTTCACTCACTTTTGTTCACCTCTTCCTCTCTATTCTATTTTTTCTTTTTGTTGGCAAGTGCGGTTTTTCTCATCGATCCGATTGCCTGCTTCAGTTGTCTCTTAGCCGGACATACATAACTGCAGGATCCACATTCTACACATTCAAGGCCATTGAATTTGAGGAACGCTTCTTCGTCATGGCGTTCTGCAAAATCAGCCAGTCTTGACGGAATAATGCGGCTTGGACAGGCGTCAACGCACCGTCCGCAGTTGATACATGCTGTCGGTTCACAGGCTGATACTTCATCTTTTGACATGCAAAGAATAGATGAAGATGTCTTGGTGATCGGTGTATCTGTCGTATACATCGCAAATCCCATCATCGGTCCACCTGAAATAACTTTTTCACAGCCTTCTTTGAGTCCGCCGGCGGCTTCGATCAGTTCGTTCTGGTTGGTTCCGAAGAGTACTTTGTAGTTACCAGGATTTACAACTCCATCCCCTGTTACAGTAACGACACGTTCCATAGAAGGAATGCCTTTTACTACTGCATTGTAAATGCTGATGATGGTCTCTACGTTGTCTACTACACATCCAGCATCTGCCGGAAGCATGGTAGAATTGATCGCACGTCCTGTATTTGCAAAAATCAGCTGACGTTCTGCGCCCTGTGGGTACTTGGTCATCATCTCTCTGACTTCCATGCGAGGCTCGTCCTTGGTCAGCTCTTTTAATTTTGCGATACAGTCCGGTTTGTTATCTTCGATTGCAAATAAACCTTTCGCATTGTCAAAAAGCTTCAGGATCACACGCATACCTTCTACCAGAAGTTCCGGATTCTCCAGCATTCTTCTGTAATCGGCAGTAATATACGGCTCACATTCCGCACAGTTTGCAATGATATAATCAATCTTGTCTAGCTCTTTTGGTGAAAGCTTCACTCTGGTAGGGAAACCTGCTCCACCCATACCTACTACGCCAGCCTCTCCAATGATATTCAGAATCTCTTCTTTTGTCAGTTCAGAAAGAGGTTTTGGCTGTGGATATTCTACTTCTTCGTACTGACCGTCATTAGCAATGATGATACTGTTCACTTTAGAACCTGTCGGATTCACACGTGGTTCAATCGCTTTTACAGTACCTGATACGGATGCATAGATCGGTGCAGACACGAAGCCCCCTGCTTCGGCAATTTTCTGCCCTTTAAGCACATGGTCACCTTTTGCCACTACTGGCTTAGCCGGTGCTCCGATATGCTGGGATAACGGGTATACAAGATCACCCTGTGGCAGAAGCTCTACGATTGCCTTGTCTTTTGCAAGACTTTTTCCGTCATTTGGATGAACTCCGCCTTTAAATGTCAAAAGTCCCATTTTCATATCCTTCCTTCCTATTTTCTCTCTTATAAATATACTAAAATAAATCCTACAGTTCCAGTAACTTTCGTCATTTTATTGTATATTTTCCAGTACATCTCGTTGTTTTTTTAACAAAATAGTTTTCTTGCACAAAAAAAAGAGGCTACTGCAACCTCTCTTTGTTAATTTTCTGACTATTCGATGAAATATTTTATCTTTTTATCGAAATCACTTATGAATCCGGAAAGTTTTAACTGCAGTTAGTTGCATCTACCAGTTTTTTTCAAACAAAAGATAGAGACTTCAATCAGTCTCTATCTTTGTATATCTTGTTTAATTATTCTTCAGTCTCTTCCTGAGCTTCTGCATTTTCAAGTGCTTTCATGCTAAGGCTGATCTTCTTGTCAGCTTCGTTAAGATCTACGATCTTAGCTGTAATCTCCTGACCTACAGAAAGTACGTCTGAAGGTTTTTCAACATGTGCTCTTGAGATCTGTGATACATGAAGAAGTGCATCTACTCCAGGAGCAAGTTCTACGAATGCACCAAAGTCTGTCATTCTTGCAACTTTTCCTGTTACAACTGTGCCTACAGCATACTTCTCAGCTGCGTTAGCCCATGGATTTGTCTCCGGAAATTTTAAGCTGAGTGCAACTTTTGTATCATGGATATCCTTAACAAGTACTTTGAGAGTTTCACCAACTGTGAATACTTTCTTCGGATTGTCAACTCTTCCCCATGACATCTCAGAGATATGAAGAAGTCCGTCTACTCCGCCGAGATCGATAAATGCACCGAAATCTGTTACGTTCTTAACTGTTCCTTCGATCACATCACCAACTTTAAGTTTAGCGAAGAGTTCTTTCTGCTTTTCTGCTCTTTCAGCAACAAGAAGCTGTCTTCTGTCACCGATGATACGGTTTCTTCTTGGATTGAATTCGCTGATAACAAATTCGATCTCCTGATCTTTGTACTTAGAAAGGTCTTTTTCGTAAGTATCTGATACAAGACTTGCCGGGATGAATACTCTTGCTTCATCTACAACAACGCTTAATCCACCGCCAAGGATCTGAGTAACCGGTGCTTTCAGGACTTCTTTGTTCTCGAATGCTTCTTTTAATCTTTCATTACCTTTTTCTGCAACAAGTCTCTTGTATGTAAGAAGAACCTGTCCTTCTCCATCATTGACTTTCAGTACTTTAACAGTCATCGAATCGCCAACAGAAACAACAGTTGTAAGATCTACACTGTTATCATTGGTATATTCACTTCTGGTGATGATACCGTCTGCTTTGTACCCTATATTTAAGATAATTTCATCTGGCTTAACATCAATTACAGTACCATCTACGACCTCTCCATTATGAATTGTTTTAAATGACTCGTCTAACATTTGTTCAAAAGTTAATTCTGACATTATTTTGAACCTCCTCAATTATATTGTTGGGCGTGGATGCCCCTGCTGTAATACCTACTGTTTCCACGGACCTTAATTGATTCATATCAAAATCGTCAAGTGTCTGTATATAGTACGTATTGTGACATTCCCTGCTGCATATTTCATACAGTTTCTGGGTGTTGGAACTATGTTTGTCTCCGATTACAATCATAGCATCCACCTCTTTTGCAATGCTCCTTGCTTCTGTCTGACGCTCTCTGGTCGCATTACAAATCGTATTTAAAACACTTATATCATAACCCTTTTCCGAAATAATTTCAACTAAATCTTTGAATTTATTGTAATTAAATGTCGTCTGAGACACAATACAAATTCTTTCGGATGTAGTATTTTCAAATTTTTCTGCTTCTTCTGCATTTTTTATAACGGTTACATTTCCTCCTGCCCAGCCCCGGATTCCTTCAACTTCAGGGTGATCTGGATTACCAATGATGATGATCCGGCTGCCTTTTTTACTTTCTTCGGCAACAATTTTATGGATTCTTTTCACAAACGGACAGGTTGCATCTACATATTCGATGCCTTTTTCATCCATCAGGTCACAGATTCTCTTTGGAACACCATGAGAGCGGATGATCACCAGCCCTTCTTCCAGACCTTTCAGTTCTTCCTCACTGCGCAGGACTTTTACGCCATGTGCTTCCATGTCCTTTACAACCTCTTCATTATGGATGATCGGACCATAAGTATAGATCTGTTTTCCCATCTGTTTTTCAACCTGCTCATATACTGTATCGACAGCGCGTTTTACACCAAAGCAGAATCCGGCACTTTTTGCTCGTATTACTTCCATCTTTAGGTTCCTCCTGTTGTTTTTATTTTTCTGATAAGTGATTCTTTTTACATACCGAGAAATTTGAAACATGCATAGCGCAGATTCATCCGCATCTTCAGATTACATTTTTCGCCCGGAACAGTAAGTTTTTTCATGAACCGGTTCAATGTACGTTTCTCATATTCTTCCATCAATTTACACATATGTCGAAAATCTCCCTTCGTCATACACAAATTATAATTTCTCACAGTATCCGAATAATCTGCTCATATATCAGTATTTCTTTCGGTCCAATATTCTTATTATCATGATAATGACCAAAGAACCACTTCTTAAAATTTACCCGCTGCTTCACTAACTCCAGATAATCTGTCATGGAATCTGCTGAAAAAGTCTTATCTACAAATTGTGCCTGAGTACTTGTAGCACAACAATGACTGATAATAAAATCTACCTCATTGTTATACTGAGATTAATTTCTTAATCCTTCTTCCATTTCCTCATTTGAAGCCATTTCTTCTTTCCACCAGGAAATGTGATTCACACGATACGGCAGCCATTCCTTATCCAGTTCTTTCTTTTTCTTCTTGAAATCCGGTGCTTCTGGATCAAGTATTCCACCTTCTATATCATGACTTTTTGCTCCGCCAAATACAAAGAATTTCTTTCCGCAAAGTTGAAAAACCTGTCCTCGCATGAGATGGATCACCGAAGGTCTAATCTTATGTACATTTCCACCATTCCATTTTTCTATAGGATAGCTGTAAAGCCTGTCAAAATTCTCATGGTTCCCCTCACAAAAAAGAGTTGTAAAAGGCCGATCTTCCAGCCAGTCCATCCAATGCTTCTCATGTTTATTTTCTTCAAAGCGATTCCATACTCCGCCAAAATCACCGCAGATAATGACATAATCATCTTTTGTCATTTCATATTGTTCCGGGAAAATTTTAGTATTGAACCTGGTAAAATCAGCGTGACAGTCGCCGGTTACATAAATCATCCTTACTGCTCCTCTTTGATTAAATATTTTACAGGGACTTCTTTTGTTAACCATACTCCATTTTTTGATAAGAAAAATGAATATCCATCGTCATACATATCTTTTGTTTTTACGATATAAAGCACTGGTTTTCCGTGACGTGAGCCGACTTTCGTAGCTGTAGCTGCGTCTGATGATAAATGCACATATAACCTACCCTTTGGAATCAATCCTTGTTGATCAATGGATGCAACATATTTTTCTCCAGTTCCATGCCAGAGCGTTTCAGGCGGTATTGCTGCTGGTAATTCTACATCAACAGGAATCGAATGTCCCTGATTTGCCCGAATCTTTGTTTTATCTTCATTAAAGGTAAATCTTTGCTTATTATCTGTCCGAACAATTTCTTCCAGCATTTCTCTGTTAAATTTACGGGTTTTGGAAATTTCGGCAATCAGCCCGTCTACATTTGCCCAGCCATGTTCATCCAACTGGATTCCGATTGTTTCTGGTTTATGGCGCAGGATTAAACTTACAAATTTACTTGTACTTGTTAAATTCATTTTCATTCTCTTTTCTTTTGGAAAATTCATATCTTTATATTACCATAATCAAATATACTGCACAATAAATGACCCAACTTATCTATACCAATTTTTGTATAAATAAATCAGGTCATTTTCTTATCACTCTTAATCAACGCAAGCCGTGTAATTCGTTAACTTAAACTTGATAATGAACGCATAACTAAATCAATATCTTTATTTTCCAATTCCTGAATAATATGTAAATATGTTTTCTGTGTTGTTGTCATACTCGAATGTCCCAATCTTCTTGCTACACTAGCAATAGATACGCCTGTAAACAGCAGCAAAGACGCATGCGTATGCCGCAATCCATGAATTGATATTACTGGTATATTGCATTCTTTACAGTGTCTTGCAAGTATATTGTTTACTATTGAATTGTATACTGCCCCATCAACAAAAATTGGCTTATCCTCTGGCAATTGCTTAATTAGTTCAGAAAAGCTCATTCCTGTTTTTGCAACCAACAAAATAAAATAGTCCCAATTCACCTTATCTTTCAGCTCTAGTGATGCCAATAAATTGTTGCCCTACTTGTCACGGTAATTATCCTGCTCGAATCACCGATGTTATAAATGGTGAAGCGGATTGTCCTTATTGTTCCGGTCGTAAAGCACTTCCTGGAAAAATATCCTTCGCCGCGCTTCATTCTGATTTAATGGAAGATTGGAATTTTATTGCAAACTATTACCTTGTAAATCCCGATGAAATATTAGATACATATTCACAAAAGGTTTGGTGGAATTGTAAAAGAAGTTCTGATCATAAATATCCCTTAAGTCCTGCTGATAAAGTCTTCTATCAAAAGAGACATCGGGAATCCTGCCCTTATTGCAAAGGACGTCGCAGAAAAAAGAAATTTTTCTAATGTAAATGAAATAGTTTCAAAAAAAGAGATTTTCAAATGACATATGCCAAATGAAAATCTCTTTTATTTTGTACGTTTTTCAATTTTTCATCAAAAATCAACATTTAACTTCTCATGGAATTATGTACGTTTTCATCGATTTTTTGAATTTATAGATCTTATTCTTACCAGTATCTTCTATACCAGTGGTATGCATAATTAACACTTGTATAACATACGACCTCACCCGGCTGCGGTGCATGAATCATCTGTCCGCCTCCTGCGTAGATTCCCACATGTCCTCCGTAACATACAACATCACCCGGCTGTGGGTCTGACACTGCCTGTCCGCCACTTCCCTGACTGTATGAGTTACGTGTAATTGGAATACCACATGCCTGATGTGCCAGGTATACAAGACCTGAACAATCAACACCACTTCCCGAAGTACCGCCCCATACATAAGGAACTCCAAGGTATGCTGCTGCTGCACTTAAAATAGCGCTTCCGTTGCCATATGTACTTCCACCGTTATCACTACTGCTGTTATTATTACTTGTATCCGGAGTCACTGTCGGGGTACTTGGTGTACTTGGCGCACTCGGTGTAACGGTTGTGTTGTTATTATTGTTATTTGTTGTATTACCTACAGTCTGTGAACCACTGTTGCTTGTCGATGCAACGGTCGAATTTGACTTTGTTGACTCAGCTGCTTTTGCTGCCTTTGCAGCTTCTTCTGCCTGCCTCTTTGCTTCAGCTGCTGCTACAGCTGCCTGAAGCTGTTGATCCAGATCTGCGACTTCTTCTTTCTTAGATTCCAGCGTATTACTCAGCGTCGTCTGCTCTGCTTCATAATCAGACTGCATAGACTCCAGATTCGCCTGATCTTCTTCAAGCTGTGCTTTCAGATCTGCAATCTGCTGCTTGGTATCAATATATTCCTGAAGCTGCTTTCTGTCATAACTATGTACGTTCTGAACATACTCTGCTTTGTTAAGCAAGTCTGAGAAATTCTCAGCACTGACCAGAGTCTCAATCGCAGTCGAGTTGCCTTCTTCATACATATACTTGATACGCTTCTTCATATCTTCGTACTGCTGATGTTCTTTTTCTTCAGCAACAGTAAGATCATCCTGTGCCTGTGTGATCTGCTGACCTGTTGACACCAGATCATCTTCCAGCTTACTCATTTTTTCAATTAGTGTCTGCAATTCTGACTGAAGAGAATTCACTTCGCTCTGTGCTGCATTTTTACTATTCTGCAGATTGCTGACATCATCTGCAAATACTGGCGTAACTACCATTGAACTTGCAAGAACAGATGCCAAAAATACTTGTTTAAATTTTCTCATAATCACCCATCCTATATTTTTTACTAATTATTTTCCTAACCCTGTGGTCGATTATATACCATTTTTCTATTTTTTGCAATACAATTTAACATTTTTGTAATATTCTACTAGGGTATCATAATATACTGATATTTTCGTTATCACTCCTAATAATCAGGCAACTGTCCAATGGGGACACAAGGCGATGAGCAAGATGCCATTCAAGATAAAACATGCATCCTCCGTGCCAGTCAGCGTAGTGATTGACACGGAAGTGAACACTAACTAGTTGGTTGCAGAAGAAATTAAGGAATTTAGAATTCCTTGCGTAATCCTTATTATTTATGCTAAACTGACTTCATAATCAATAAATCTAGAATACTAAATAAGAAAGAAGGATTCCACTATGAATTTCAAATTCAACCATAACAACTTAAATGTACGTGACCTTGAAAAATCAATTCAATTCTACAAAGATGCACTCGGACTCACCGTAGTCCGCGAAAAAGATGCTGCTGACGGAAGTTTTAAGCTCGTCTACCTCGGTGATGGAAGCTCCGTTCATCAGCTCGAGCTCACCTGGCTTCGCGACATGGACCGCCCATACGACCTCGGTGACAACGAAATCCACCTCGCCTTCACCGTAGACGACATGGATGCCGCCCTCGCACACCATAAAGAAATGAACTGCGTCTGTTTCGAAAATGAGTCCATGGGTATCTACTTCATCGAAGACCCAGACGGCTACTGGTTAGAAATCGTACCTGAAAAATAAATCTATTGCACATTTTCATTAAAGGCGTAGCCCGCCGCAAGGTGCAGGAACCACTTCCTACACCTTGCGGCGGGCTACGCCTTCATAAAATCAAACGCCACTAATTACTGTACTGACAGATTCGTATACCCCATCAGATCCAGATCTATCTGCTGTGCCGCTTCTCTTCCTTCCCGGATTGCCCACACAACCAGCGACTGTCCTCTGTGCATATCTCCTGCCGTAAATATATTCGGCACATTCGTTTTATACTCACCCGGAGCTGTTTTAACATTCGTGCGCTCATTGACTTCCACACCGAATGCCTTTGTCACATAATCCTCACTTCCGAGGAACCCCGCTGCGATCAGCACCAGTTCTGCATTTACCGTGTACTCACTTCCTGCGACCTCTGCCATCATCATACGTCCGGTCTTTTCATCCTTCTTGCTTTCCAGTTTCACAAGAACCACCTTGCAAAGATTTCCATTCTTATCTTTGACAAATTCCTTTACCGTTGTCTGATAAACCCTCGGATCATGTCCCCAGAGAGCAATTGCTTCCTGCTGACCATAGTCTGTCTTGCAGACTCTCGGCCACTCCGGCCATGGATTCATAGCGCTTCTCTCATCCGGAAGTTTCGGCATCATTTCCAGCTGAAGAACGGATTTTGCACCATGACGGATCGACGTTCCAACACAGTCATTTCCCGTATCGCCACCACCGATGACAATTACATTTTTGCCCTTTGCAGAAATATATTCGCCTTCTTTCAGCTGCATCTCATTTTTCCAGAGACATTTCGTAGTTGATTTCAGAAAATCTACTGCAAAGTAGATTCCTTTAGCATCTCTTCCGGGTACTTTTATATCACGCGGATGGGATGCACCGCAACAAAGCACCACCCGGTCAAACGCTTTCAGAAGTTCTGCAGATTTCTTATCTTTTCCAATATTGCAGCCAGTTTCAAAACGGATGCCTTCTTCTTCCATTACTGCAAGTTTCCGGTCGATGAACTGTTTTTCCAGCTTCATATTCGGGATTCCATAGCGGAGAAGTCCACCCGGCTTATCTTCCCGCTCAAATACTGTTACCAGATGTCCTCGTTTATTTAACTGATCTGCGACTGTGAGACCGGAAGGTCCGGAACCGATTATCGCTATCTTTTTGCCGGTACGCGCTTTCGGCGGACATGCTTTTGCATATCCCTTTTCGTAAGCATTTTCAATAATCCCATATTCATTTGCTTTAGTCGTCACAGGGCTTCCGTGCAGGTTGCAGGTACATGCCGCCTCACAAAGTCCCGGGCATACCCTGGAAGTAAATTCCGGAAAATTGTTTGTCTTTTTCAGCCGGTAATATGCCTCTTCCCAGTTGCCGTGATAAATCAGGTCATTCCACTCCGGCACCAGATTATGCAGAGGACAGCCGCTTGCCATCCCTGCGATCATCTGTCCCGCCTGGCAGAACGGGACGCCGCATGCCATACATCTGGCGCCCTGTATTTCCTGCTCTTCTTTTGACAGAGGCGTGTGGAATTCCCGGAAATGCTTAATTCTCTCTTTTGGAGATTCGCACTCTGCATCGTGTCTGTCATAATCCATAAATCCTGTTGCTTTTCCCACGTTTTTGGCCTCCTATCTTCCTTCTTTGATCGCATAAAATGCTTCGGTTTTTGCCTGTTCGCTGCTGAGACCTTTTTCTTCCAGCTGAAGGATGCGGGTCAGCATTCTCTCGTAATCACGCGGAATGATCTTCTTAAACTTCGGCAGGTATTCTTTGAAATGATCCAGGATTTCTTTTCCCGTCTCGGAATTGGTTGCTGCTACATGTTCTTCGATCATACCTTTCAATTCAGATACATCGAACTTAGATGTTACTTTTTCGATATTAACCATCTGTTTGTTGACTTTTGTATAAAGATCACTGTCCATATCCAGAACGTAAGCAACACCGCCACTCATACCTGCTGCAAAGTTCTTTCCGGTCTTGCCAAGAATTGCAACCCGTCCACCAGTCATATATTCGCATCCATGATCACCGACCCCTTCTACAACTGCTGTTGCTCCGGAGTTACGGACACAGAAACGTTCGCCTGCCACACCATTGATATAGGCTTTTCCGCTTGTTGCACCATAAAGCGCTACGTTACCAATAATAATATTTTCATCAGCTTTAAATTTCACACCAGTCGGCGGATAAACGATCAGTTTACCACCGGAAAGTCCTTTTCCAAAATAATCATTGCTGTCACCGGTCAGTTCCAGCGTCAGACCTTTTGGTATAAATGCTCCGAATGACTGTCCGCCTGCGCCCTTACATTTCAGCACATAGCTGTCTTCTTCCAGTCCGTCCGGATAACGTCTTGTAATCTCAGAACCGAAGATTGTGCCGAATGTACGGTCTGTATTTTTTACATCCAGCTCCAGGATTCTCTTCTGTTTCTTTTCCAGTGACGGAAGAAGTTCCTTTACCAGAACTCTTTCATCCAGTGTTTTATTTAGTTCAAAATCAAAGACTTTCTTCGGATTGAAGATCATGCCTTTCTTCTCTTTTGCATACGGATTATTGAGGATTCTGGAAAGATCCAGTGTTGCGGCACGTTTGGATGTCGGCACATCTCTCACTTTCAGAAGGTCTGTCCTTCCCACCAGTTCATCCACAGTACGAATGCCAAGTTTTGCCATATATTCTCTTAATTCTTCCGCGATAAAACGCATGAAATTGATGACATATTCTGGTTTTCCGGCAAATCTCTTTCTCAGTTCCGGATTCTGGGTTGCAATTCCGACCGGGCAGGTATCCAGGTTACATACACGCATCATTACGCACCCCATGGTTACAAGCGGTGCCGTCGCAAATCCAAATTCCTCTGCTCCGAGAAGTGCTGCGATCGCCACATCGCGGCCGCTCATCAGCTTACCGTCTGTCTCGATACGGACTCTTTCTCTCAGTCCGTTCTGGATCAGTGTCTGATGTGTTTCAGAAAGTCCAAGCTCCCACGGAAGTCCGGTATTATGGATAGAACTTCTCGGTGCTGCTCCTGTACCTCCGTCATAACCGGAGATCAGAACCAGTCCGGCCCCAGCTTTTGCAACACCAGCTGCAACCGTTCCGACACCGGCTTCAGATACCAGTTTGACAGAAATTCTTGCATCCTTGTTTGCATTTTTACAGTCATAGATCAGCTGTGCCAGATCTTCGATCGAGTAAATATCGTGATGCGGCGGCGGTGAGATCAGTCCCACACCCGGCGTAGAATGTCTGGTTTTTGCTACCCAAGGATAAACCTTTCCCCCCGGCAGATGTCCACCTTCTCCAGGCTTTGCTCCCTGCGCCATCTTGATCTGGATCTCTTTTGCACTGACAAGATATCTGCTTGTAACACCAAAACGTCCACTGGCAACCTGTTTGATCGCAGAGCCTCTGTCGGTTCCAAGGCGCTCGATATCCTCTCCGCCTTCACCGGAATTTGACTTACCGTGCAGTGCATTCATTGCAAGGGCAAGGGTTTCGTGTGCTTCCTTTGAAATTGATCCGTAAGACATTGCACCGGTCTTGAATCTGGTCACGATCGAATCCACACTCTCTACTTCTGAAAGCGGAACTCCTTTCTTTGGATAATTGAAGTCCATCTGTCCACGGAGTGTGATTCCTTTGGATTCTTCATCAACCATCTGTGTGTACTGCTTGAACATTTCATAATCCCCGCGCCTTGTAGACTGCTGGAGCATATGGATCGTTCTCGGGTTGTACAGATGCTTTTCACCACCGCTCTTCGACTTGTGCTGTCCCACACTGTTCAACGTCAGATCTACGGAAAGTCCCAGCGGATCAAAGGCCTCGGAATGCCTTGCCATATAATCTTTTGCAATTTCTTCCAGTCCGATACCACCGACACGGCTGACAGTTCCGGTGAAATATTTTTCAATGAATTCCGGTTTTAATCCAATCGCTTCAAAGATCATGGATCCCTGATAAGACTGGATCGTGGAAATTCCCATCTTCGATGCAATCTTGACAATTCCGCTTATAACAGCTTCATTATAATCATTGACTGCTGCATAATAATCTTTCTGAAGCATATCTGTATCGATCAGCTGTTTGATCGATTCATGTGCAAGATACGGATTGATCGCAGATGCACCATATCCCAAAAGGGTTGCAAAATGATGTACTTCTCTTGGTTCTCCGGTCTCAAGGATCATGGCAACCTCTGTTCTTCTCTTAGTTCTTACCAGATGCTGATGAACCGCTGAGGTTGCAAGCAGGGACGGGATTGCAATATGATATTCATCCACACCTCTGTCACTTAAGATCAGGATATTCATGCCTTCACGGATTGCACGGTCTACCTGGATAAACAGATAATCGATCGCTTTTTCCAGGCTGGAGTTTTTATAATAAGTAGTAGAAATTTCTGCCACACGGAAACCGTCGACTTTCATGTTACGAATCTTCAGGAGATCGGTATCTGTCAGGATCGGATCATTGATCTTCAGTACATGACAGTTTTCCTCTTTCTGTTCCAAAAGGTTTCCTTCTTCTCCGACATATACCGTTGTCGAAGTCACGATTTTTTCACGGATCGCGTCGATCGGCGGGTTCGTTACCTGTGCAAATAACTGTTTAAAATATCCAAACAGAGACTGATGCTGCTCAGAAAGAACGGCAAGTGGTGCATCGATACCCATGGCTCCGATTCCTTCGCTTCCATTCATTGCCATATTTAAAATAGAAGTCTTCACTTCTTCGTAAGAATATCCAAATGCTTTCTGCAGTCTCTGGCATTCTTCTCTAGAATACTGCGGTACTTTTTGATTCGGGATCTTTAAATCGCTTAAATTGACCAACTGACTGTTCAACCATTCGCCATAAGGCTGTCTTGCCGCATATTCTTCTTTCAGTTCCTGGTCGTCGATGACACGCCCCTGAACGATATCAACAAGAAGCATCTTACCTGGATGGATTCTTTCTTTGACTACGATCTTCTCCGGCGGGATATCCAGAACACCAACCTCAGAAGAAAGGATCAGTGTATCATCATCTGTGATGTAATATCTGGAAGGTCTCAGCCCATTTCGGTCAAGTACGGCTCCTAAAATATCTCCATCTGAGAACAGGATGGATGCCGGTCCGTCCCATGGCTCCATCATCGTTGCGTAATACTGATAGAAATCCTTGATCTTCTGTGACATCGTTGCATTCTGTGCCCATGGCTCCGGAATGGTGATCATAACTGCCAACGGAAGCGGCATGCCACTCATCACCATGAATTCCAGCGTGTTATCCAGCATGGCAGAATCGGAACCTGCGGTATTGATTGCCGGAAGGACTTTATAAAGTTCTCCTTCCAGATGCTCGGATTCCATGTTTTCCTCTCTGGCCCGCATCTTATCTGCATTGCCACGAATGGTATTGATCTCTCCGTTATGTACGATGAAACGGTTCGGATGTGCTCTTTCCCAGCTTGGATTAGTGTTTGTACTGAATCTGGAATGTACAACTGCAATTGCAGATTCATAATCCGGGTTCTGCAAATCTTCAAAGAACATCCGGAGCTGTTTTACAAGGAACATTCCTTTGTACACGATGGTTCTGCTTGACAGGGATGCTACATAGGTATCATCACTGCTCTGTTCAAAGACTCTTCTTACCACATAAAGTCTGCGGTCAAAATCCAGTCCTTGTTTTACTTTTTTCGGTCGTTCGATAAATCCCTGCATAATACACGGCATGCATTCGAGTGCTTTCTTTCCAAGGATCTCTTTACGGATCGGCACTTCCCTCCATCCAAGGAATTTCAGTCCTTCTTTTTCGACAATAACTTCGAAAATATTTTTTGCCTGATTCCTTTTCAGTTCGTCCTGTGGGAAGAAAAACATTCCCACACCGTAATCTCTCTCAGAACCCAAAAAGATGCCGAGGGGACGACAGACATTTGTAAAGAACTTGTGCGAAATCTGTAACAGTATTCCTACACCGTCTCCTGTCTTCCCTTCGGCATCCTTGCCAGCTCTATGTTCAAGATTTTCTACGATTTTCAGCGCATTTGCGACTGTATCATGACTCTTTTGCCCTTTAATGTTCACAACAGCTCCGATACCGCAGTTGTCATGCTCAAAATCAGGGCTGTATAAGCCTTGTTCTGTATTTTGTTGTATTACGCTCATATAACCTGCCCTTTCTGTAAAACGGTTTTGTTGTTGCTTTTATGATTTAACACTATACAGCATTTGTCTGCAAAAGTAAACCCCTAATTATACAGAAATTGTCAGATATTATTTATTTCGCGAACTTTTCCAGTATTTTTCAGTTAATTATCGTATTTCCTGTCTTATATTTTTTATTTTTACATAAATTATAACAGTAATCAACGTAGCCAGTACAGTAATTCCAACTGCTTTTCCCTCTGTTCCCAGGATCCATTCAAAGCCTCCATACCACGAAAGCAATAATGACGTAATATTCACAACAATATGGAACAGGACTGGAGCTGCAATATTCCGGAATTTCTCATAAATACCGGCAAGCAGAAATCCAAGCACCATCGCGTAAAGTCCCTGTGGCAGATTACCATGCCCCACTCCAAACAGGATTGACACAAACACACCTGCCTGCATGGCTGTGAGGCTCTCTCTCATCCGCCGATAGATCATGCCCCGATAAACAAGTTCTTCCGCAATCGGAGCCAGCATTCCGGCTCCCACCATCTGAAGCCAGCGTGGCGCACTGTAGATGGTCTGCTCCATGCTCTGGTAAACTCTGCTGATCTTCTGCATATTCATCAACATGACAATATCATTCATTGCCACACATGCAGTCACTGCGCCAAGAAGCATGACAAACCACATTCCGTATCCGGAAGCGGCTTTATATTTCCACCAGGATTCCTGCTCTTTTTCGTAACGTCCCTGATCCTTCCTGTAGATCCACCCAATCATCGGAATCGTAATGATCGAAGATATCGCCCCGATTCCCATGTTGCTGTGCAGACCACAGGAAAGGGCAAATGTAGCGACTGCAATCTCAACGCCCCATTTGACCAGAACCGCACTGAACAAATACCAGATAATTCTCCCTGTTTTCCTGTCTCGCATTCTTCATCTCCGCCTTCTCTTACTCAAAAACTTTTCGGATTGCCTCTTCACTTCCATTTACAGAACCCTGTACCATGACCGGTTTTCCACCGCCTCTTCCGTCAAACTGTTCTTTGAGGATCTTGCTGTACGGGCGCACATCCTCTGTCTCACTGCCGATCACATAACGATATCCACTCTCTTCGTTTCCTGCAAATACCGCACATACTTCTGTTCCTTTTTTCAGTACAAGGTTCATAAGCTCACGTGGTTCATTCCCACTTAATTTGCTATCAAAAATACAGACCTTTTTCTGTCCCTCCGGGATTTTTTCTGCCTGTGCTTCAAGAATCTGATATCTTGTCTCTGCAAGTTCACTCTTCAGCTGTGTACATTCCTCTTTTACGCGTTCAACTGCCTCAGCAATCAATTCTTCCTTCGCTGAAAGGCTTCCCATGATCGCCTTCACGCTTTCTTCTTTCTGCTGATAATCCTTCAGTGCCCTTCTTCCGCACAGCATAGTGATCCGGATACCGCCTTTATAATTCTGACTCTGCACCAGTTTGACAAGACCGATCTCTCCGGTAAAATACACATGCGGTGCACAACAGGCACACACGTCATATCCCGGTATCGTCACGATACGCACCTGTCCGTCAATCTCAATTTTACTGCGGTAATCCAGCGTCTTCAATTCTTCTTTGGACGGATAACTCACCCGAACCGGTACATTTGCAAATACCGCTTCATTTGCCGCATCCTCTACCTCACGAAGCTCCTCCTTCGTGAGCGGGCCACTTAAGTCCAGAGTGCACAACTCATCATTCAAATGGAATCCCACATTATCATATCCAAAACGTGCATGAACAATTCCCGATACGATATGTTCTCCGCTGTGCTGCTGCATCCGTGAAAAACGTTTGTCCCAGTCGATCTGACCGGTCACGGTCTTTCCTTCTTCCAGTTCTCCTTCCAGATAGTGAAAGATCTGTTCTCCTTTTTCCTGTACATCATATACTCTGATCCCGTCAATCACTCCGGTATCTGCTGCCTGACCGCCGCCTTCTGGAAAAAAGGCAGTTCTTGAAAGAACTGCCTCATATCCGTTATCACACGGGCGGCAGGACACAACCTCCGCAGTAAATTCCTGCATGTGACTGTCTGTGTAAAACAATTTCTCTGTCATATGTCCTCGCCTCTTTATCGTATTGTCATTACTTCTGATGCTTCTGCCTTTTTACATTCTTTCCGGTGCTTCAAATCCAAGCAGATCGATGCAGGTTGTCAAAATGTCTCTTGTCAGTGTAAGAAGGGCAATGTAGCTCTTCTGCTTCTGTTCATCCTCTTCTGCCAGGATCTTTGTCTCATGGTAGAAACGGTTAAATGCATTTGCAAGATCATAAATATATGCGCAGATCTTGTGTGGTGCAAGTTCTTCGTATACATTCTCCATCACACTGCCAAACTTCGCAGCTTCCAGCATCAGAGCCTTTTCGCTCTCACTTGTAGCCGGAAGGATCTTGATATCGTCCATACTCTTTCCTGATTCTTTGTACTTGTTCAGGATTGATTTGATACGAACGATGGTGTACAGGATGTACGGACCTGTATTTCCTTCAAAAGAAGTGAATCTGTCTACATCGAATACATAGTCTTTTGCTGCCTGGTTGGAGAGGTCTCCGTATTTGATTGCAGCCATTCCGACCATCTTCGCTGTTGCTTTTGCCTCTTCTTCCGATACTGTACGGTTCTCTGTGATCTTTTCATACATCTTTTCTGTGATCTCGCGGATCAGGTTCTCAAGACGCATAACGCCGCCTTCTCTGGTCTTGAATGGTTTTCCGTCTTTTCCGTTCATCGTACCAAATCCAAGGAAAGTAAGTTTTGTATCCTCTTTTACAATGCCGGTCTTCTTCGCGCAGCGGAATACCTGTACAAAATGCAGTTCCTGACGTTTGTCAACTACATAGATGACTTCGTTCGGCTGGAACAGTTCTTCACGCTCTACCAGTGTTGCAAGGTCTGTGGTATCATAAAGTGCTGCACCGTCGGACTTCAGGATCATACACGGTGGGATCTCTTTGGTATCGGTCTCTTCTTTGACATCTACCACGAGTGCTCCATTATCAATATGCGCATAGCCTTCCTTCTTCAGTCTTTCCACCATATCCGGGATGTATTTCTGTGCGTCAGATTCCCCTTTCCAGAGGTCAAATTCGACATTCAGGTTCGCATAGTTTTTCTTCAAGTCTGTCACAGACACATTCATAATGTGATCCCAGATTGCACGGTAACCGCGCTTTCCGCTCTGCAGCTGGAAGGTCGCATCCAGTGCTTCTTCTCTGTAATCATCATGCTCTTTTGCATAAGCGGACGCTGCCGGATAGATTTCCTCCAGGTCACTGATGGTAAATGGTGCTTCTTTTGGATATTCTCCGGTGAAATTATCATCAAAATACGGAAGATCCGGCTGGCGCTTCTTCAGTTCTGTGATGATCAGTCCCATCTGATATCCCCAGTCTCCAAGGTGGATATCACCAATTACTTTATTGCCCATAAAACGGGTGATTCTCTTTACGCTTTCTCCGATGATCGCGGAACGGAGATGTCCGACGTGAAGCGGTTTTGCCACGTTCGGTCCGCCGTAATCAATGACGATTGTCTTTGGATTCTCTACTTCTTCCACGCCAAGCTTTTCGTCTGCTTCCATCTGGTTCAGATAATCTGCGACTGCTGCCGGGTTGGTCTTCAGGTTGATGAAACCTGGCTTAACTGCTTCTGCTCCGCTGATATATCCGTTCTCCGGAATCTTTGCCACAACTTCTTCTGCGATCATGATCGGTGCTTTGTGGTACTTTTTTGCACCTGCCATCGCACCATTGCACTGATATTCACATAAATCCGGGCGGTTGGAAAGTGTAACACGCGCCAGTTCTTTCTCGTATCCGGCATCTGCAAATGCCTGTTCCATTTCTTCTGTAATCAGATCCAGGATCTTCTTCATAGTATCGATCGTTCCTCTCTTTTTCATCATAAACGTTAGCGCAGACTCTTTGCCTGCGCCGCTTTATTTATTATATCTGAATCCTTATGTAAGCGCAATAGAAAATCGTAATCCGGAGACTGGATGTTGCCTGAAATTCTGCATTCTTTATGATTTTTCGGCAAGACAGCATCCACTTCTGCTGACGCACAACATTTTTTCATAGACTTTACCGCTTTTTTCAGACGTTACTGGCTCGCTGTATTTACAGTGTTACTGATCCACTGCATTTTTCAGATCTTCCACCGCCTGTGCGAGCATTGCATCTGAACCAAGTGCCTGTTCATAATCCGCTTCTACCTGTGCAAACAGCTCCTGCACATCTGTCTGTGCGGAAACTTCTTCAATTATCGTCTGAATCTGCTCGTCAGAGATCTCTGCCTGAATATCGAATTTTCCATCTTTGTCCTTGACCGCATATAAGGTTTCAAGTCCCGGTACTTCAGTGTAAATTCCACGGATCTTCATATTGTACCGTACATACAGGATCCTGCTGCCTTTTGCTTTGCCGTCTTTCGTGTAAATCGCAATCCCATCGTATGCTTCGGCATAGGCTTCTTTTCCGGAAAGTTCCTGATAGTATGCTTCTACTGCACCCGCAAGCTCTTCGTCTCGGTTCTCCAGAAGTGGATTGGTTTCCATCGCTGCGTACCCGGTATTTACTTTTGGCTCTTCTGTAACAACTGCACTTACTTCTTTTACCTCATCTTTTTTCTCTTTCGTAAGAAAAACGGTGACTCCCGCCGTCATAAAGCAGACCAGCAGATACACAAGACCAGTGTAAAAAATCTGCTTCTTTTTGCCTGTAAGGACGGGCATCCTTTTTTCTTCCGACATGGCATTTCCTCCTTTGCCACCTATCATACGCAATGCCCGCTTTTGCGTCAATAGCGAAGGAAGACTTGTTTTGACTGGTTTTGTCGAAGCGATTATTTATTCTTTTTCTGCATTAAAATTGCTTTATGCTGATGCCCACTCTGTGTATCAAATCACTTTCAAATGGTATTTCGGCTGCTATTCTGTTCATCCCGTTTTACTTGTCCTGTTCGAAATTTCTTCTTGATTTTTTTCTGGGCAAGTGCTATATTAGTAAATGTCCTTGTAGCTCAGTGGATAGAGCACCGCCCTCCGGAGGCGGGTGCGTCAGTTCGATTCTGATCAGGGACGTGAAAAGACTGTGAAGCTTTTATGGCTTGACAGTCTTTTTTATTGCCACTAATCCAATTCCCACCTGAATCCGTTCTTTTGCTTCTATACGCTTTGCCTAAATCAGCAGAACACCAATAATGAGCAACACGATTCCAACCGGATTGGAAATACACTTCAATCCCCATTCCGATAAATCCGTCATATTCTCCGGTGCAAACCATTTGAACGGCATTAGAATAACGCTGATTATGCAGCAATATAGGATATAGGTTTTCTTCATCTTGAAGCCTCCTCTATATCAGTCGGCAAGCACCCCATAACGTAAGAACTCCAATCACTCCTGCGCATCCCGTCATCCAAAGAACTTCTATCCGATGCATTTTCTTCTGGAACTTTTCTTCCATTCCAAGTGACTGTAAAATTTCCCCTTCTCTTTTTTCTTCCTGCTTCTCCGCAAGAAACATCTGATACAAAACTATGGAAATCAGAATCATGTAAAACACTGCAAAAATGCTGTACATTCCTATAAAGGAATATAATTCCTGACGTATTTTCTTATACTCTTCATGGTTATTCTGCACATTTACAGCTGTTCCCTGTTTTAAAATACTTAGAATATGCCCTTCCGTATCATACGCATCCGCATCATCCGATACCAGAATTTTTACGATCTGATCATATTCCATAATTCTGCTTTTCCCAAATTTCTTCCAGAAATTCTTTCCAACAATCATCGATATACCAGATCCACCTATCTGTGGATTCCGCACATCTTCTTCCTTCATGCCACGTAAAATCGCTGTTACTGGAATCGGATTTTCGTTTCTACTTCCATTCTCATTCAATGTATAAACCGGAAGTTCATCACCAACCTGTACCGTATCTTCTGATATTCCTTGTCCGTCCGGACTGAATGCACTCAGATATTTCCCGTTATATTCCTGCAACTCTGTAAGATCCAGAATGCAAAAATCTCCCTGTTCAAATTCTTCTTTTGTCAGGCTGCCTTCATCCAGATTTCTCAGAAAACGCTGTATATCCTGCCATCTGTCTATTGTAAGCAAAGACAATCTTACTTTCTCAATAGATATCTTTTCCTTGATTGATGTCTCATTCAGATATGCCACCAATGTTTCGACTACTTTCTGAAAATACTCGCTTTTAGCATATTCTGACAGATCAATCCAGAACTCCTCTTTTTCATTGTTATGATATTGTTCTACAGAAGTTACTCCGGCAACCTGTTCCAGTTTATCAACTGTCTGCCTGGAAATTCCCGGAGAATTCGTAATCTCCATTGTACTCAAATAGTATCCATTTCCTGTCAGCCTTTGATATACTTTCAGTTCTTCCTGTCTGGTTGATATTTCCATCTTTCCAAATCCCACGGTCAGCAAAGCACTTGCCAGAAGAACAATTTCTACACTCTTACGCACACGATACATCTGCCATTTATGAAGTAAAACTCTTCCCGGCGTGAACCGGACGATCTTCCTGTACTTTCCCCTTCTTTTCTGAACTTTCTTCTTTTTTTCTTTCAGAAGTATGCGAAGCTGTACTGCACTGAGTCCATAACTTGCAGCAATATATAAGATACTGAATCCAGTTCCAAAAAGGACTCCTTCCCATGCAACCGCCTGTGGTAATGTCTGCTCGGTTATCTTTTCAAAAGCAGGGATAACCAGCTGGTAAATCCCAATCCCTGCAAGATTTCCAACAATAACAGCTCCTGCACCAAACAGAACTGCTTCCCAGAAAATAATCTGGTACATCTGCCCTCTTCTCATTCCAAGTGCATCCAGGAACCTCCAGAACTGTTCTCTTGAGATAATCGAACGCGATACCGTAAGAAACAGGATACAGATCGACGCACCACCAATCAGCAAACGGATATTTTCCAGAAAATCCATATACGGAAGACTTACATCAGAAAGTTTGTCCTGTTCCACATTGTCATCCATGCCGCAGGTAAATTCTTCGCTGTCTTTCAGATCTTTATAAACACTTTCACTGCCTTCTTTCGCTTTTACAAGCATATGCATATCCTGAACAGAGCCGATCCTGTTCCCGCCTTCCTGTGTCACAATTCCAGTTGGAAAACGATGCCGGTTGCAGATTTCCCAGTTTATCTGATAATCTTTTAGGATCCCGCATAAAGTATACGAATAGCTTTTTGATTCCCCCTGCTCCAGAATGGAAAACGCCGGTGTAATATCCAGTGTAATCTCTTTTCCAAGCATCTCCTCATATCCAAGTGAGCGAAGTGTACTGTATTCCATTACGATCTCATGCTCATTTTCCGGCAGGCGTCCTTCTTTCATTTCCAGTCTGCCAAGCTTCCACGCCGTCTCGTCCATTGTCCCGATATTCATCTGACGGTTTTCCAGATAATCTCCGGCGATTGCCCCATAGATACTTATTTTCCCGGTCTGTGCAAGAAATGGATTCTCTTCTGCTACTTTTACCGAGCTTTCATCCATATCCACAAATACCTGTTCCCACTCCCCATATACTGCTTTACGATTCTCGATATATGCGGCTTTCAGTCCTTCCGACATCTGAAAACCAATCTGAATCAGTGTGCAGGTAAGAAGCAGGATTGAGACTATCAGGATACTATATTTCTTCTGGCTGCGGATTCTTTTTATACTGAGTTCCCGTTCAATTCCATGTCTTTTCATCGCAATGCACCATCTTCCATATACACAATCCTGTCCGCATAATTGGCACTGTCCATATCATGTGTCACCATGACAATTGTCTGACGGTAAAGCTCTCTGGATGCGCAGATCAGTTTCATGATCTCCTGTCCGGTCTGATAGTCCAGATTCCCGGTCGGTTCATCCGCAAGGATCACTCCCGGCTTTGCTGCCATTGCACGGGCAATTGCCACTCTCTGCTGCTCTCCACCAGATAACTGATCCGGATAATCTCCGTTCCTGTCCCATAATCCAACCTTTTCAAGAAGCTGTCGGATATAAGCTTTATCCGGTACCGTATGCGCGATATAAAGCGGCATGCATACATTATCCCAGATCGTATACTCCGGCAGTAACTGATACTGTTGGAAAATAAACCCGATTTTCTTCTGCCGGATCTTGCAGATCTTCTTTTGGGAAAGCCCGTTAATCTGTATTCCATTCAGGAAGACTGCTCCGGTATCTGGCTTTTCCAGTGTTCCTGCAATCTTAAGAAAAGTAGATTTCCCGGATCCGCTTCGTCCCATCACTGCCACAAATTCACCGCTTTTCACTTCAAAAGAAAACTCCTTTAATGCTGTGATTTTCTTTTCACCAAGGGTATAGCTTTTGCTTACCTTGTCCAGTCTGATTACGGTTTTCATCTTCTGCCACCTCCTTCATTTGTTAGTCTTACTATATCAGATCAGTCTTTCGATTCACTTACCCCAATCTTACGAAATCGTAAGATTTATTTCTTCCTGTGCATGATCTTTTGCGATCATCTTCGGCAGTATAAACTGGAAGGTTGTCGCCTCCTCCAAGCCGCTTCGATCCACAACCTTCAGTGTTCCCTGATGGAGCGTGACAATTTCCCTTGCCAAATGCAGACCAATTCCGATTCCACTTCCCTGTTCCATCTGGTAGAAACGGTCAAAAATCAGCTCTCTTTTCTCTTCTTCAATCCGTTTTCCCCGATTGGTGATATACAGCTTATAATAGTCCGTATCTTCTTTCAGCAGAATCTGAATCAGGCTTCCTGTATCTGCATATTCTACGGCATTTTTCAGTACATTTTCCATTGCCTCTTTCAGCCAGAATCCGTCGCAGGAAAGCAGGCATTCTTTTGGAACATCCATTTCAAATCCAACTCCTTTTTCTTCCGCTAAAGGCTGTGTTCTGTCTATACATTCTTCGATCAGTCCGGTCAGATTTTCTTTTTTCCGCTTCATCCAGATTTTCCCGGAATCAATCTGCGCAAGCCTAAGAAGCACGATCGTCATATCGGACATCCATTGCACCTTTTTCACACAGTCTTCCAGCTTCTGATACCGTTTTTCATCCTCTTCTGTCACAAGAAGCACCTCCAGGTTCAGAAGTGTTCCCGCAATCGGTGTTTTTAGCTGATGGGAAATATTTTCCATGTAAGTTCCCATTTTCTGCCGGTCACGATGCAGAAATTCTTTTTCTTCCGCCAGCTTTGCTTCCAGTTCCCTGTCTTTTTCTACCAATTGATTATCCAGTGCTTTTTTCCGTCTTTTCTCCATGTGCAGTTCTGTCAGCAGACCAACAATGCAGAGGATGCCGATCGCAGCCACAAACACACCTATTCCGTAACTTCGGATTCTCTTTTCCAGCCAGATTTTTCCTGTCTCTTCATACCCTGCCTCTTTCAATGCCTCGCAGCCCTTCTGATATGCTTCTTCATCCGGTTCTGTAAAGGCAGAAACCGTTCTGTCTTTTTCTGTCTGTCCGATCCAGGAAACAACCTGTCTTTCATAATTTTCTGCAAGAATATTCTGGTATCCATAAAAAGCCAGCAATATCAAAAGAAAAATCAGAGTCCATTTTCCCGGTATTCTCCATTTCTCCGTCTTTCTCTCAGATCTCATCATACACATCCTCAGCTTTCAGCGTCCATGCATAACCAACTCCACGCTTTGTCTCAATCGGATCCTGCTCATTTTCTGCAGTCAGCTTCTTTCTCAGCCTGTTCATATGTACAGACAAGGTATTGTCATCGATATAATTTTCATTGAAATCCCAGATCGTGTCCAACAGGAACTCCCTCGCAACAAGATTCGGTGCGTTTGCAAGAAGGCTGCACAGGATCTGATATTCGGTCCTTGTAAGATCGATTCGGACACCATCCTTCTGCAAAATCTGCTTCTGCAAATCCAGTTCATATTCTCCGCTTTTGATTCCTTTTTTCACTTTCTTGCCGTTTTGCATACCGGTACGTCGCAGCAAAGCCTTGATTCTCGCAATAAATTCAAATGTGCGGAAAGGCTTGATCACATAGTCATTTGCTCCCGCTTCAAATCCTTCTACGATAAATTCTTCACTGTCATAGGCTGATAAGAAAAGAATGGGATTGTCTGTATATCTGCGGATCTCCCTGCAGAGCATGATTCCGTTCCCGTCTGGCAGCTTCATATCCAGTACATACAGCATATATTCTTCTCCTCGAATCCTTACGAGTGCTTCGCTACAAGACTTCGCTGCAACCGCATTCCATCCCTTTAGTTCCAGGATGTCTACGATTCCCTGTCTTACCAGGTCGTCATCTTCAATTACTAAAATTTCTGTGTTCATGCTCGGAATTCCTTTCTTTATTTCTATTGTATGATTACGTAAGCTGACTCCTACTTGATTCGTATACTTTGTACACCATCTCGCTTAACAGCCAGGTGATGTACATTCGCAAAATACAGATTCTTGTGCAAGCACAAATCTGCACTTGGCTCATCGTATACACAAAAAGGTGCCGCAAACCTGCGACACCTCTTTAAGTCTTCTTCAAATGATTATCCAGCAGGCGTGCGCTTCTCCTGCATCTCTCAGGTTTCCCCTGTCTATACCATCGGCGTGTGGATCGCACGAAATCTTCCACCTTAGATAATCATATGAATGAATTTTTCTCTACATTCAGTATATCAATATTATTCTCTTTTGTAAAGAATTTTCTTGTTGCGCAGCAGCCTGTTCCATTCCTTATCATCTATTTTCATAAATGTGATAATTGAATTTTTGTAGTCCAGATTATCCTTTGATGTAATCAAACGTAAAACCATTTTAAATACTTCTTTAACGTCCTTAATTTCTTTTAGTATCAACGCTGTATTGGGTTTCTTCGCTTCAATTATATAATCCGGATCCCGTATTATCTCGTCAAAGTATGTAGAAAAAAGTTCATAATCATTGGGATGTCTTTCCCGAATATGCATAATCTGCACAACAGTTATAATAACTTCATCTGTTACTATATCCTCTGCTATACAATGGTATATTTCCCTGTCAATTTTCCCTACTCTATACACGTTTATAATCTATCCCTACTTCGCCACGATCCGAATCTCCTCCCCATCAAAGTAATACACGGAATCCGAAAGCACTTCCTCCGGTGCCACTCCGGTCTGATTGATCTCTTTTACCATTTCCTGCATCCGCTCCGGCTCCAGTCCAAAGCTTTCCGGCACCAGTATCACTTCATGGATACTGCTTGGCAGGATATAGAAATCCCCTCTGATCATCCCCCTGACCTTTTCCCGGAAATCCGGATACCGCATCACTGCTGCCCCCAGACTGCACTGCTCGTTCGTCGCCACATACATAAAACGCACAATCTGCCGGATCTGCACCGGATAGATCCGCGGTGTATTCTTCTCGGCAAGACGGCGGATCTCTTCCTTTTCCACACGCCAGTACCGCAGATGCTCGTTGCGGATCTGGATCGCCGCCGAGCCAAAGCGTGTGTTGTCTATCTGGATATAATAGACCACTGCCAGATCCAGGAACGGCTCATAAGGAATCTGCTTTAACAGTTCTTCGTTGGCATCCCGCCGGATCAGCTTGTACACGATATGCTCTTTTACATGATTAAAATCAAACAGATTCTGACAATCACAGGTCTTCTTCACCCGTATCTCCTGATAAATACTGCAAATGGAATCCGCCAGATCCGGTACCTGCTGCCCCTTCAGATACTTCTGGTAAAATTCCTCCAGATAGATCGTCGGTGCAAGGTTGCTGTCCTCCTGCTTAAAAAGAATCCCTGTTCTTCTGGTTCCATTATTCTTCGTCACGGTGTACAACTCCGTCCTCACCTGCGCATCTACCTGTCCTCTGATCTCGCATAACATAGCATTCATAAATTCTGTATAATTCATCCGTTCTCCTTCCAGAAAGCCATGCGCCGCAAAGAACCTTTTCTGCCATCTTAAGGCAGCTTATGATTTGAATATCACCCGCATTCAAGCAGGTGTGTACTGCCAATTATATCTGCCCTTTTTTCAGATTACAAGAACATTCTTTTCCCCTCCAAAATGGCATTGACATGCAAAAAAGCCGAGAGCATGAGGACTTGCCTCTGCTTTCGGCTTTTATCTCTGTCTTAATTTTGTGAATTATGACGAAAGGATTATGCTCTTGAGCTGTACTCTCCTGTACGGGTATCAATTTTGATCTTGTCACCCTGGTTAACAAAAAGCGGTACAAGAACACTTGCTCCGGTCTCAACGATAGCCGGTTTGGTAGCACCTGTAGCTGTATCACCTTTTACTCCCGGCTCTGTCTCTGTAACTTCAAGTTCCACACTGATCGGCGGCTCTACTGAGAATACGTTACCTTCATGTGAACATACTTTAACCATCTCGTTCTCTTTTACAAACTTGAGGGAATCTCCTACTGTATCTCCATCAACTGCGATCTGGTCGAATGTCTCAACATCCATGAAGTGATAGAGTTCACCATCAGAATACAGATACTGCATATCTTTTCTGTCGATATGAGCGGTATCGAATTTCTCTGTCGGACGGAAAGTCTTTTCTACTACACCACCACTGATGATGTTTTTAAGTTTTGTTCTAACGAAAGCTGCTCCCTTTCCCGGTTTTACATGCTGGAATTCCAGAATCTGATAAATGTTACCTTCGATCAGTACTGTAAGACCATTTCTAAAATCGCCTGCTGAAATCATTGTAATATCCTCCTTATATATGCCCTGGGGCATTCCTTTTACTTTTTATATACATTACTTATAATTCTATAATAAAAAACTCTATTTTTCAACAAAAAATTTCAATCAATTACAGATTTCCCTGATTTTCCGTATTTTTTTGCTATTTCATATAGGCATTATAGAGTTTTTTATCCACATTTTTCTCGATTTCATCGTAAACCGGCTGCACTGCCTCACGGATTTCTGCTCTCAGTTCATCACTAAGTGTAACAATCTGTGTTCCACTGTCCTCAATTACTTTGATCTTGTCTGCAATCCGGTCATCCGATGCCTGGCGAGCCTCTTCTTTGGCGATCTCAGCAGCTTCTACAAGGATTGCCTGCTTATCTTCCGGCAGATCCTGAAAAAATTCATCACTGACGATCATAGAGATCAGATGCGGCAGGTGATTGGTTTCCACCACATAATCCTGCTGTTCATAAAGCTTGTTGGATACGATAACCTCGTATGGATTCTCCTGGGCATCAATGGTTCCCTGCTGCAGCCCAATATACACCTCACTGAAACTCATCGGTGTCGGAGATGCTTTCAGTTTTTTCCAGAAATCCATATGGTGGGAATTCTCCATGGTACGGATCTTCTGTCCTTTAAAATCAGCCAATGATTCGACCTTTTTGTTCGTTGACATGACACGGAAGCCCTGGTCTGCATAGCCAAGGAGCTTGTACCCGCCATTCTCATAGACATCCTCCAGAAGCCCATAGAACTCCGGATTATCTACCTTTTCACGTACTTCATCAATCGTACTGAATCGGCACGGAATATCAAACACCGCAAGGTCCGGCATGAAAGTTACCTGCGGTGCGGTATTCTGGATCACAAACGGAATATCCCCATCCTTACAGCTCTCCAGAAGCTCTCTGTCCCCTCCGATCGTACCGTTCGGATAGACCTGGATCTTCATCTTGCCATCACTTAATTCTTCTACTTCTTCCGCAAATTTTTCTGCATAGATCTGTGTTACGGTATCCTCCGGACTTGCCGTTGCAAGCGGCCATGCATATCGCTGTACTTCATCATCCGCAACCGTCTTTTTCTGACACCCCGCACTGAGTGCAAGTGCCGCACACATTCCTGCCGCTACCGCCATTCTTACTGCTTTCTTCATGCTGCTACCTCCTATATCAGTGCCAGGCTGATCGCCGGGATAAATGTAATTAGCAAAAGCGCAACAAGGAAGTAGCCGATCATTGGCATCGCATGTTTGGAAATGCGCATGATCGGGATATCTGTAAGCGAGCTTGCCACAAACAGATTGACTCCGATCGGCGGTGTTACAAATCCGATTGCAAGGTTGACAACCATCATGATTCCAAAGTGGATCGGATTCATGCCGACTGCTGTTACGATCGGCAGAAGGATCGGTGTCAGGATCAGGATTGCCGGTGTGGTATCCATGACCATTCCCACGATCAGAAGGAATACATTGATCACCAGAAGCAGGACGATCTTATTGGTAAAATGCGTCAGGATCCAGGTACTTACCATCTGTGGGATCTGCATCAGAGTCAGAACTCTTGAAAATGCAATCGATGCTGCAAGGATAAACATGATCGGTGCATAGGTGCGCACGCCTTCCACCAGTGCCGGCCAGATATCTTTAAACGTCATCGTCTTATAAATAAACAGGCTGACGATCAGTGCGTAAAACACCGAAATGACTGCCGCTTCTGTCGGCGATGCGATTCCGGAATAGATGCATCCCAGAATGATAACCGGACTCAAAAGTGCCCAGAAGCTTTCTTTTAAAACCTTCAGAAGTCCTTTCTCATGAAGTTCCCCGACTACTTTCTGGATCTTTTCTTTGTCCTCTCCATTCTTTTTACAGTAATAAACTGCATAAACCATCAGAAGTCCACCGATCAGAAGTCCCGGAATGATCCCTGCGATAAACAGGTCACTTACTGATTCACCGGAAGCACTTCCGAACATGATAAACGGAATACTTGGTGGAATAATAACTCCAAGACCACCTGCCACGGCTACGATCGCCGCGGAAAAATCCTTATCGTATCCAAGCTCGATCAGAATCGGGATCGTCATACTTCCGACTGCTGCAACCGTCGCCGGTCCGGAGCCTGAGATTGCACCATAAAACAGACAGGTTACAATGACCGCACACGGCAGACCCGCTGTCAGATTTCCAAGAAAATAGGAAAATACATCAAATAATTTTTTGGAAATGCCTCCTCTTGCCATGATGATTCCGGAAAGTACGAACATCGGAACCGCAAGGAGTGGAAAGCTGTCAATTCCTCCCAGCATAGAACGGATCACAAACTGTCCGCTGGCTGTGAAGGATGGATCAAAAGCACCCGGAAGGACCGATGCGATCGTAAGCGCGATCGATACCGGAATGGCAATGATCAGACAGATTACAAATAAGATAAATACTACTGCTGCCGGCATGCTTTTTCTCCTTTCTCATCTTTTTCTCTTACTACTTTTAATTCTGCAAACCATCGCTGGATAATACGGATCGCTACCAGGATAAAACTTGCAAGCGGTGCTGCCTGCACATAATACATCGGGATGTGGCACGCCGGACTTACCTGTCCGCTCTCTACTGCTGACATCATATACTTAAGTGCAAACGGTATCAGGTAAAGAAATACCATCAGTTCAAAGGTATGGTTGACCAATTTAAAAAGTGCCTTCCCTCTTCGTGGGAAAATTGACACAAACTGTTCGATCTTAATGGAAATACATTTTTTTGTGCAATAGCTGACGCTCAAAAATCCCGACCATACAAACAGGTAACGGGTAATCTCCTCCGACCAGGACGGCGCTGAGCCGAGTACATATCTGGAAAACACCTGGATCCCCATGAACACTGTCATCAGGATCAGGCTTATCACCATAAAAAATTCTTCCAGATAGTTATCCAGCCAGATTACTGTTTTCTTCATTCTCATTTGCCCTCCATTCATGTAATCATACAAAAATGATATCAATTACCGAAGAATTTGTCTATTTTTTCTATTTGCTTTTATCTCTTTAAATAGCAAAATTTTCTATAATTTTTTCACTTTCAGAAATCGGTTCGTTTTTTTACAAAACCAGAATATGATAAAGGCCCGCAATCCTCCGGAATCCCCGGTATGACTGCGGGTCTTTATCCTGCCTTTTTCACTCTTCATTCAGGTTAAACATAACGGATCCGCCACAGGACTTCTCCGGATGTTTCTTCACTAGATGCTCTTATCGATCAGAGTCAGGATTTCTCTTAAATCTGATGCATTCATCTGTCCAGGTGCAGAAGCCTTTCCTACTGCCCCGAAAGTAAGTGCTGAACCGAATACTTCACCGCACAGGCGACTGATCAGTCCGGTACCTGCCATAGACATTGTAATGATCGGACGGTCTGCATGTTCTTCTGCCATTTCACGTGTTGCTTCAAGAAGTGTAAGTACATCCTTTTTGCACTGTGGCATTACTGCAATTTTCGGGATATCTGCGCCGAGTTCCTGCATTTTCACAAGGCGTCCTACGATATCGTCTTTGTCCGGTGTCTTATCGAAGTCATGGTTGGATGCAACGACTTTTACGCCGTGTGCATGCGCGCCTTCGATGATATCTTTTACAACTTCGTCCCCTGTAAATGCTTCTACATCCACAAGGTCAACCAGTCCTGTTGCTGCTGTTTTCTTGTTCAGCTCTGCATATGCGTCAGCTTCGATTGCTTTTTCGCCGCCTTCTTTGGAAGTACGGAATGTGAAAAGAATCGGAGTTTCGCCAAGTGCCGGACGAAGGTCTTTTAATACATCTTCAACCTGTGCGAAGTCAAATACACCTTCGAACCAGTCTACACGCCATTCTACAACATCAAGCGCAACATTCTCAAAAGATCTTGCTGCTGCAAGAATTTCTTCTTTTGTCTTTCCGACGATCGGTACACAGATTTTCGGTACTCCTTCACCGATCTTAACGCCACGAACTTCTACATATTTACTCATGTCTGTTTTCTCCTTTTTCTAGTTGTCAGCCTGAGCCTGTTCTACCATCTTAGTATAACGTAAGTTTACAAATAATCCAAGAAGGACTCCAACTGCTGTAAGAACGATATTCATAACCATAACCTGTGACGGCTGCATTTTGGATGCTGCTGTAAGGATGGTGTAGTTACACAGGGAAGATGCGATCATAACAAGTGCTGTTACAGTTCCTTTGATCTTCGGGAAAAGCATGTTGCATACAGAAGTTGCGATCTGAAGAAGTCCGCCTGCTCCTGCCCATCCGATCAGGAATGCACCTGCAATCATAAGTGTCTGGCTCTTTCCAACCAGAACAGCGATCATTGTTACAAGACAGATTACCGGATATCCCAGGATAAATCTTACGTCTTTGATCTTTCTTGTTAAAAGTGCAGTTACAACGAGTGCAAGCATTGTTCCTGCTGAATAGTATGTCTGCATGATGGACGGATCAGCCCAGCCAACATTCTCTTTTGCAAAGTTCTGTGCACAGTTCAGCCATAACTGGAAGGTACCTGTACATGTGAATCCGATCAGGATCATTGCGATGGATTCTACAGAGAAATGGGTATGCTTTAAGCTGTCGATCAGGCCTTCTTTCTTTCCCGCTGCTTTCTGATCTGTATCCGGGAGTGGGAAGATCATAACCAGTACCAGAAGTACAAGATAAGCGATTCCACATGCATAGAACAGTGTGTTGTAAGAGGTTGCTCCTGTTGCTGTTGTAGCGACAGTTACACCAAGTACGAACGGTAAAAGCATCTGCGATACAGAAATAAAGAATTTGATCCCCATAGTTGCAACGCCCGGTGCTTTGTAAATGATTTCTGAAACAGCCGGGTAAATTCCTGTATCCAGGAAAGAGTTTGCGATACCACCAACGATTGCACAGATATATGCGATCTGGTATCCGCCATTTGTTCCTGCATTAAATGCAAGTGCAAGTCCGATCAGGTAGATTGCATAGGATCCACTACCGATCGCTGTTGAAATACGACGTCCGAGTTTGTCAGAAAGCGGTCCGGCGAACGGAAGCGCGATCAGACGTCCAAGTCCGAGTGCTGCTGAAATTGCAGTGATTGCCATAACTTCTACGCCCCAGGAAGCGGCAAGTGCTTCCTTGATGACTGCCTGTCCAAGGATGGAACATCCGACACCATGGATAAAGTAGTTTAAATAAAGGATCAGGGCGCTGGGTATGTATTTCTTATTCATCTCTTTTCCTCACATTCCTGTTTTTCAAATTTTTTCGATTTCTTCTTAAATTCAATACAAGCCTGCCGGGTATTAATCATCGTATCTGATGTTTAATACTTCTTTCATGTGTTCGATCGGCATTTCTTTTCCTGTCCAGAGTTTGAATGCTGCTGCTCCCTGGAATAACATCATTCCAAGCCCGTTCATTGTCTTACATCCAACTTCTTTTGCCATAGAACGCATCTTTGTTTCCAGTGGTGAGTAAGGAACATCAATAACAATAAGTTCCGGACGGAAGAATGATTTATCCGGTACAACTGACATTCCTTCCAGTGGTTTCATACCAACACCTGTTCCGTTTACGAAGATGTATGAATCGTTCATTTCTTCTCTTAATTTTTCTTTGTCATCCAGATCGTAAAGAGTAGCTTTGCAATTTGTCTTTTCATTGATCTTTCTTACTGTTTCTTCTGCATTTGCCCAGAATTTATCATGAATATTGAAAATAGAGATTTCTTTTACGCCGTCAAGTGCAGCCTGGATTTCAATTGCTGTAGCAGCTCCGCCTGCGCCTGCGATTGTCATCTTCTTTCCGATCACATCGATATCGTTATCTTTTAATGCCTGCATGAATCCGATGCCGTCTGTGATGTGTCCTGTTAAAACACCATCTTCATTTACGATTGTGTTAACTGCTCCACAAAGCTCTGCTGCTGGAGATAATTTGTCCAGATACTGTCCAACAACTGTTTTATTTGGCATAGACACGTTAGATCCTACCATTTGCAGAGCACGAAGTCCTTTTACTGCATCTTCCAGTGTGCTGTTGTCAACTTCAAATGCAAGGTAAGCATAATCCAGTCCAAGGTAAGCAAATGCTTCATTATGCATTGCCGGTGAGCTTGAATGTCTGATTGGATAAGCCATAAGTCCGATAAGTTCTGTGTGTCCTGTAATTCTCTCTGCCATGATTTGTTCTCCTTTTCTTCTTCCATCGAAATTTATTTCTTTGTTCTTTGAGAATGTTTTTAACGTTTGCCCAATTTTTGTTAATTTTTAAACAACCTCTTGATAGTTAAATTATAGACGATATCATTTGATAGTTCAAATACATCTTATATGCGTTTTTGATAGCTTTTTGGCATCAGTTATGGTATGATTATTTTATATAATATAGAAAGGATTTTTTACCATGACGCTAAATCAGCTTGAATATTTCCAAAAAGTAGCAACCCTGCAGCATTTCCGACAGGCTGCAGAATTACTTAAGATCTCCCAGCCAAGCCTCAGCCGGTCCATGTCGCTTCTGGAAGAAGAACTTGGACTGATGCTTTTTGAACATCATGGACGCAATGTTGTCCTCACCAAATCCGGCCGCGCCTTTCTGGAACATGTCAACCGGATCCTCGAGGAGGTACATATTGCCGAGCATAAGATGAAGCAACTTGCCGGAAGCGGCGGACATATTGATATCGCCTATGTATTTCCGCTGGCAAACTACTATATTCCGCATACAGTGCGATCCTTCCTGGATATAGACCGCAACAAGCATGTAACCTTCAATTTTAACCAAACGCACACTGCAGATATGATCCAGGGGCTCAAATCCGACCGCCACGATGTGATCTTTGGTTCTTTCGTTGCGGATGAACCGGATATTTCCTTTGTACCCATTCTGAACCAGAATATGGTTGTAATTACTCCAAAAGAACATCCTCTTGTCCAGAAAGAATCCGTCTGTTGCAGTGACCTTACCGACTATCCTCTGATCGGGTATGACCGCTATTCCGGACTCGGTGGCTTCACCCGTAACTTCTATAAAGAAAAGAAGCTGAAGGTAAACATCATCTGTGAGTGTCCGGATGAAAACGCAATTGCTGCCCTGGTTGCCGAAGATTTCGGAATCGCCCTTGTTGCCAGGGTCGATGCGGTTGATCAGGCAAATGTAACCGTACTCCCGCTTGCCGATGCAGACCTTACCCACACCGTTTATATGGGATACATCCGCGACAAATACCAGATTCCCGCTGTCAAACGTTTCATCCAGTTTGTCAAAAGAGATGGGAAGGCCTATTAAAGTGCCTTCCCATTGCTTTCTTTTACATATTCAATAAATTCTTTTACAACCGGCGCCAGATATTTTTCCTTCAGCTTCGCCAGATATATATAACGTTCATATGGGGGATTCTCAATATCCAGTACATCTACATTCAGATTTTTAAGTATAGGAATCTCCGGCATTACCGCAATTCCAAAATTTTCTGCCAC
Organism: Coprococcus sp. AM11-30B; assembly: GCF_027674365.1. Classification (NCBI taxonomy): domain Bacteria; kingdom Bacillati; phylum Bacillota; class Clostridia; order Lachnospirales; family Lachnospiraceae; genus Coprococcus; species Coprococcus sp. AM11-30B. The sequence goes on from NZ_JAQDVB010000005.1 coordinate 103,232, forward strand.
AAGACCTGCCATCGATGCATCTTCCAGAATCTCATATGCTATCTTCGGCGTCCCTCCGGTCTGTTCAAACAACTGGTCGATCACCGGTCTGAGCCCGCTGTTCTTGGTGAAATATACCTGGGGATAAGGAAGTGTTTCCTTCAGATCAACAGATCCTCTTCCGGCAAGCTCATGGTCTCTTGGAACAACAACAACCAATTTTTCCTTAGCGATCGGTACAAAATCAATCCCGGATTCTTTTTCTTTTCGCGAGCAGAAAGCGATGTCATACTTCTCCTCTTTCAACCCCTGTATAATCTCTGTCGTATTTCCGACAGAAAAACGGAAATTCACATCCCAGTCTTCGTGTTCCTTCAAAAAACCGCCTACAAGCTGTGGAACAAATACACTTCCAAGCGTAAAAATATATGCGAGATCGATCACCCCGCCGGTGTCACTTGTCAACGCCCTTGTCTTTTTTACACCACTGTCCAAAATCTTTAAAGCTTCTTCTACATATTCCAGAAATACTTTTCCGTACTTTGTCAGTACAACGTTACGCCCTCTTTTTTCAAACAGGTTTGTCTCAAGCTCCTGCTCCAGCATACTGATGGCATGGCTGAGACTTGGCTGCGTAATGGACAGCATTTCCGCCGCTCTGGTATAGTGTTCTATATGTGCTAGTGTCACAAAGTAATGCAACTGATTCAGATTCATAAAACCATCACCCTCTTTCCTGTTCTTATATTAAACATAGCATAAATTATTTAATTATTCTATAGTTTTGTTTAAATTGTCTATCTTTTTCCACTTCCTGTCTTCCTGGTATAATTCTATTTTTATCTTTTTCACCGTTTCTATAGTTATCTTCTATTATTTTTCTATGTATTTTCAATTTGTATTTTTCAGTTTTTTGTGTTTATAATGGATTTAACAAAAACCGGTACGCCCAAGCCGGTATAAGACAACCTCGCGTAACTAAGATTTTTTGGGGATTGCAGGAATTGCATAGCAATGGAGCAATCCGATTACATCAGTGAGTGGCAAAATTTACTTTTGACACTCACATCATTTTATTTTGATTATTAAGTCATTTTTACGGAGGAATTTCTAATGAAAAGCAAATACAAACACATTTTCGAGCCATTTACCATCAAACATATGACGGTCAAGAACCGTATCGTCATGACTCCAATGGGAACCAACTACGGTGAACAGAATGGTGAAATGAGTTTTCTTCATATCAATTATTACGAGCAGCGTGCAAAAGGCGGTACAGGACTTCTCATCGTAGAGAACGCCAGCGTTGATTCTCCACAGGGATCTAACGGAACCACACAGCTTCGTATCGATCAGGATAACTACATTCCAAGACTTTTCAAACTTTGCGAAACAGTACACAAACATGGATCCTGCATTGCAATCCAGATCAATCATGCCGGTGCTTCTGCACAGTCAGCACGTATCAATATGCAGCCGGTTTCTGCTTCTGATGTTCCTTCAAAAGCAGGCGGTGAAATCCCGCGTCCACTGGAAAAAGATGAAATCATGCATATCGTGAAAAAATACGGTGAAGCCGCAAAACGTGCACAGATCGCAGGATTTGACGCTGTAGAAATCCACGCAGGTCATTCTTACCTGATCAGCCAGTTCCTTTCACCTCTTACAAATAAGAGAACAGACGAATTCGGCGGATCTTTGGAAAACCGTGCAAGACTTGCAAAACTTGTTATCGAAGAAGTAAGAAGACAAGTCGGACCATTCTTCCCTATCTTCGTCCGTATCAGTGCAGATGAATTTATGGAAGGCGGAAATACTCTGGATGACTGTCTTGATTACCTGCAGTACTTCCAGGAAGAAGTTGACGTATTCGACGTATCTGCCGGTCTGAATGGATCCATCCAGTACCAGATTGATGCCAATTACCTTCCGGATGGATGGCGTTCTTACATGGCAAAAGCTGTAAAAGAACGTTACGGCAAACCATGTATGACAATGGGTAACATCCGTAATCCACAGGTTGCCGAAGATATCCTTGCAAGAGGCGACGCTGACCTGATCGGTATGGGACGTGGACTGATCGCAGATCCGGAATGGGTAAACAAAGTAGAATTCGGTGATGAATGTGATATCCGTAAATGTATTTCTTGTAACATCGGATGTGCAGGACACCGTATCGGAATCAACCGTCCGATCCGTTGTACTGTTAACCCATCTGTAAATGGCGGCGAAGATTACAAAAAGCAGAAAATCAACAAGCCTTGCAACGTTGTTGTGATCGGTGGTGGTACTGCCGGACTGGAAGCTGCATGTACAGCTGCCGAGGTTGGATGCACTACTTTCCTGATCGAGAAGAAACCGGAACTCGGCGGACTTGCTGCCCTGATTTCCAAGATCCCGGACAAGAAGAGACTTGCTGACTTCCCGAACTATCTGATCCATCGCGCAAGCAAGCTGAAAAACCTGTTCATCTTCAAGAACACAGAAGCTACGATTGAAATGATCAGAAGCATGAACCCAAACATTATTGTAAATGCTACCGGTTCTAATCCGCTCCTTCCACCGATCAAGGGTCTTCATGAGAACATTGACAAAGAAGGCGGAAAAGTTTCTTCTATTACAAATATGATCGACCATGTTATGGAATATCCAGAAGATCTGAAAGGTAAAAAAGTCGTTGTTATCGGTGGCGGTGCCGTAGGTCTTGATGTAGTAGAATTCTTCGCTCCACGTGGCGCTGATGTAAGCATTGTGGAAATGATGCCGGTAATCGGTAACGGAATTGATCCGGTATCCAAAGTCGGAACCTTTGCACTGATGGATAAATATGGTGTAAAACAGTGTCCGAATACTGCTCTTCTTGAAGTTAAAGCAGATTCCTTCCTTGTTAAAACGCCAGAAGGAAATGAAGAAGAAATGCTATTTGATTATGGATTTGTATGTCTTGGTATGAGAGCAAACGCTCCGATCCTCGATGCAGTCCGTAAAGAATTCGAAGATGAAGATGTTGAAATCATGAACATCGGTGACAGTGTACGCGCCCGCCGTATCATCGAAGGTACAGAAGAAGGACGTAACATCCTGAATGTTCTTGCCAAACATGACTACTTATAAGATTTTGTAAATATAGTATCTCCCCTGATGCCCCCTGGTTCTCGTTATGAGAACCGGGGGATTTCTATTTACTTTACTAAAAAGAATGTGCCTTGGCACATTTTCGGCACGCAGTGCCTTTTATTTGATAGGAAGTTCCTTCGGAATTTCCTATCAAAAAATGCCCTGCCTACTTGCAGGACATTCTCTTTTCGTTCTCTTTTTTATAGAAATGTAATACAATCTTCTCCAGATATCTTTTCAGCACAATCTGAATCTCTTCTTTTGGATAGATTGGCTTCACCAGAATACTCTTCATCCCGGTACGCTTCGCTCCCCACACATCCGTAAAAAGCTGATCTCCGATAAATACAGTGTTTCCTCTGTCCGTTTGCATCAGCTCCATGGCTTTTATATAATTCTTCGTGGAAGGCTTATGCGCATTAAACACATACTTGCTCTGCACCTTTTCGGCAAAAGGCTTTACACGTGGTTCCTGGTTATTGGAAATCAGGCATGTATCAAACCCGATGCTGCGCAGCCTGTCAAAAAGACAGATTGCTCTCTCATCTGCCGGTGCTCCATGCGGAACCAGCGTATTGTCAATGTCAAATACCAGTCCACGACAGCCTTCCCGATACATTTTTTCAAAATCCAGTACATAAGTGGACGCTACATATTCGTCCGGATAAAAGGTCTTAAACATGATTCTCATCCATTTCCAGAAGCTTCTGAATCAGATCTTCACAGATCTGCAGAACCGTCTTGTTATCTGTATCTACAACGATATCTGCAGCCGCCTCGTATTTTTCTCTTCTTGCTTCCATCAGCTGCTCGATATATTCTACATTCTTGTGTCCATTAAGCAGCGGTCTGTCGTCACTATCTTTTACACGGTCAAGAATGGTCTGTGGATGTGCAGTAAGGAGTACTACACGACCATTTTTCTTCATCTCTACGACATTGCGTTCACGCATTGCCACACCACCACCACAGGAAATGATCACATTTTTCTTCTCCTGCATCTCGATCAGAAGATTGGTTTCCATATTACGGAAGTATTCCTCCCCATAGGTTTCAAAAATATCGGAAATACTCATGCCTTCGCGTTCTGCAATCAGCTGGTCCATCTCAACCACTTCCATGGCAAACATGGTACTAAGATAATCAGAGATCGTACTTTTTCCAGCTCCCATAAACCCGATCAGGACAATGTTGTAATCAAAAAGCTTTCTAGCCTGGATCTTCTTACTGTTGCGCTGGATACGCTCAAATACATCATAAATCTCGTCTCTGTGCTTATCATTGTGAAGGCTGAACATCAGTCTCTTCTTCTGCTTTTCTTCCTGTTCCGGCTGCAGGATCGGCATACCATACTCTTCTTTGTATGCCATGATCTTTTCAATGATCGCATATCTTTCTTTTAATGCCTCTGTGATCTTCGCATCACAGTTTGCAAGCTCTTCACGGTATAATTCCAAATCGTTCATCTATCAATTCCTCGTTTCTCACTCTACTGCTTTCCGGGTGCCTTCAATTGCCCGTTATATTAAAACATTATAGCAGACACTTTGGAAGTGAATCAATAGATATTTTTTATTTTGCGTTATCCAGGACCGCTTTTACATCACTTTTAAACTGCTTCCAGGCATCTTCATTTTCGACAAAGTATTTCGGACAGATTTTCCCTGTAATATCATAATGTCGGATCACATCTTCTTCTGTCAGCGAAAACTTTTCACACAGCCATGCTGTAAGTTGTACCATGCTCTTATAAGTTGCCTCGTTGAACTTTCCGGTCTCATCCGGATGACAGCACTCAATGGACACCGTATCAAAATTCCGTGTATTGGATGCATAAGCAACCTCCCAGGTTGGTACGCACTGTACGATTTCCCCGTCCAGTCCTACTACAAAATTACTGCTTGCCTGCGTAATGTGACTGTCCTTCAGTCCCTCAAAATAGTCTCTGTTCTCCATCGCTGTCGAACCAGGATTGGCAGTGTAATGAATGACTATTCCGGTAATCTCATTGGTTGAAAGTCCCGGTCTTGAATATTCATTCACAGTTAACAGTTCTACATCAATATCCGGCTTTTGGGCACTGATCACTTCATCAGAAAGCTCACTGTATGCTCTCTGTGCAAAGATTCCTCTTCCACTGATCTTCATAATAGAAAGTGCAAGAAGCAGTGTGATCAGGATCGTACTTCCCACCTTTATATAACGGCTCATTCTGCGCCTCTTATTCGCCTCATAATAGCTTTTTCCATCGCCCCCCCTGTACAGGTTGGCTCTGGTGTTTTTCTTCTTTCTTCGGTTCATTTCGTCATCTCAATCTTTTGTGTTTTTTGCAAATTTTCTGTTGGAATCCCAACTATATCCAGACTATCATAAAATGGTGAGAAATTGTTGAAAAAATTATTATTTTTTTATTAAGGTAGTCGGAAGGGGACGTGTACCCCTCCGAAAAAACAATTGCCGCTGGATTCCGTTGACTGTTGAAGGTTTGGGTGAAGTTTGAAAATAGTTGGATAATGTAAGAGAGAAGAATCGTCTCTCTTACGGAAATGATTCTTCTCTCTTGATTAATTTTGCATCTTATTCATCTACGCTGTAGTTTGGTGCTTCTTTTGTGATGTGGATGTCGTGTGGATGGCTTTCTTTGAGGGATGCGGAAGAAATTTTTACGAAACGTCCTGTTGTCTTGAGAGTTTCGATGTCTGGTGCTCCACAATAACCCATTCCGGAACGGAGACCGCCCATTAACTGGAATACAGTATCTTCTACAGATCCTTTATAGGCAACTCGTCCTTCTACGCCTTCCGGTACAAGCTTCTTCGCATCTGTCTGGAAGTATCTGTCTTTGCTTCCGTTCTCCATTGCTGCGATAGATCCCATTCCACGATATACTTTGTATTTTCTTCCCTGATAGAGTTCGAATGTTCCCGGGCTCTCATCGCATCCTGCGAAGATACTTCCCATCATACATACGTTGGCTCCGGCTGCGATCGCCTTTGTCATATCACCTGAGTACTTAATACCACCATCTGCAATAATCGGAATTCCCGACTCTTTTGCTGCTTCGTAGCAGTCCATAACAGCTGTGATCTGTGGTACACCGATACCGGCTACGATACGGGTTGTACAGATGGATCCAGGTCCGATACCAACCTTTACTGCATCAACACCTGCATCGATCAGCGCTTTTGTTGCTTCTCCTGTTGCAACGTTACCTGCGATCACCTGAAGATCCGGGAATGCATCCTTGATCATTCTTACGGTACGAAGTACATTTGCTGAATGTCCGTGTGCCGAATCAAGTACTACTACATCAACTTTTGCTTTTACAAGAGCTTCTGCTCTTTCAAGACAGTTCGCTGTAATACCGATCGCTGCACCACACAGAAGTCTTCCCTGCGCGTCTTTTGCTGACAGTGGGTATTTGATCTGTTTCTCAATATCTTTAATTGTGATCAGACCTTTTAAGTTAAAATCTTTGTCTACGATTGGAAGTTTTTCTTTTCTTGCTTTTGCGAGGATCTTCTTTGCTTCTTCCAGGGTAATACCTTCCTGTGCTGTTACAAGACCTTCGCTTGTCATGGATTCTTTGATCTTCTTGGAGAAATCTTCTTCAAACTTGAGGTCACGGTTCGTAATGATACCTACCAGCTTTCTTCCCTCTGTGATCGGAACTCCGGAAATACGGAACTTCGCCATCAGTTCATTAGCATCTGCCAGTGTATGCTCCGGCGACAGATAGAATGGATCTGTAATAACACCATTCTCAGAACGCTTAACCTTGTCTACTTCTTCTGCCTGCTGTTCAATCGACATATTCTTGTGAATAATACCGATACCTCCCTGGCGTGCCATAGCGATCGCCATACGATGTTCGGTAACAGTGTCCATTCCCGCACTCATCATCGGTATGTTAAGCTTAATGCCCTTTGTAAGATAAGTTGATAAATCAACCTGATTTGGAATTACTTCTGAATAAGAAGGTACCAGAAGTACATCATCGAAGGTGATTCCTTCTCCAATAATCTTTCCCATGATTTTTCTTCCTTTCTCTCTCGTCTGTAATTTTGATTATCTGCTATGATAACGCATAAATCTATGCTATGTCAAGTCCTTTATCGAGTACATTCGTCCGTCCGTGACAATCACATTTCTACAGATCACTGATAATTCTACGTAACCGTCTTTCCGGATGCAATTGTACCCCGGAACCTGCAAGCTTTTCTGCACGTCTTTCGGGAATTATTTACAAAATACTTTTCTTGGTGCCAGCATCTTCATTCCTTCACAAACTGTCTTATTTGGCTCAAAAATAATTTTTTTCTTTTCCCCGTTATTTACAACGATCAGCTCATATGTATCTGCCCCCGGCATACCTGAACTATAATCGGTTCCTTTCAGTCCTTGATAAGGTCTGAGTTCCGGCGAACCGGAAGGTGCCATCATCTCAAGATCCGTCATCTCCATGGAAAACATATTTTTCCGACGGGATTTTGCCATAATCTTATCAATATCAAGACTCCCATTCACAAATAAATACTCATATTCAACATCCATACTCCGGAACAAAAAAACATCCAGTGCGATCATGATCACCGGACCAATTATTCCGAATGGGATCATAAATATAAGTACGACCGACAGAACAGTAAGTATGATAAGTATTGCTTTGATCAGCGTCGTCGAAGATGCTTTCTGCCTCTTCACCAGCTGTTCTGTGTAAAAATCACCCATATCCTAACCTCCAAATTTATATATTAGAACTATTGTAACACTTTTATAATAAAAAGAAAACTCCTCTTCTGAGGAGTTTTCTAAAAATCATATTTTTAGCTTACATCATGCCCATTCCCGGAGCTCCGCCCGCCGGCATAGCCGGTGCATCTTCTTTGATGTTAGCAACAACGGATTCTGTTGTAAGGAGTGTAGATGCAACACTTGTAGCGTTCTGCAGTGCGCTTCTTGTTACTTTTGCAGGATCAAGGATACCTGCTTTCACCATATCTACATATTCTTCATTGTAAGCATCAAAGCCATTTCCCGGTTCAGCTTCTCTTACCTTGTTGATGATAACTGCGCCTTCAAGACCTGCGTTAGCTGAAATGTGGAATAATGGTGCTTCCAGAGCTTTGAGGACTACTTTTGCCCCTGTCTTTTCATCACCTTCCAGAGTTTCTGCAAGTTTGGCAACTTCTTTTGATGCATGGATGTATGCTGATCCACCACCTGCAATGATTCCTTCTTCTACTGCTGCTCTTGTTGCATTAAGAGCATCTTCCATACGGAGTTTTGCTTCTTTCATCTCTGTCTCAGTAGCAGCACCTACACGGATAACTGCAACTCCGCCGGCGAGTTTTGCAAGTCTTTCCTGAAGTTTTTCTTTATCAAAATCAGATGTTGTCTCTTCGATCTGAGCTTTAATCTGTCCGATTCTGGCTTCCAGAGCAGCCTTATCGCCCATACCATCAACGATGACTGTATTCTCTTTCTGAACTTTTACAGATTTTGCACGTCCAAGCTGTGCCATTGTTGTATCTTTCAGTTCCAGACCAAGTTCTTCTGAGATTACCTGTCCGCCTGTTAAGATTGCAATATCTTCCAGCATAGCTTTTCTTCTGTCACCATATCCAGGTGCTTTTACTGCAACTACATTGAATGTTCCACGCAGTTTGTTGACGATCAGAGTTGTAAGAGCTTCTCCTTCGATATCTTCTGCTACGATAAGAAGTTTTGCTCCTGACTGTACGATCTGTTCCAGCAGTGGAAGGATTTCCTGAATATTAGAAATCTTCTTGTCTGTGATCAGGATATATGGATCGTCAAGATTTGCTTCCATCTTTTCCATATCAGTGCACATATATGCTGAAATATATCCACGGTCGAATTGCATACCTTCTACAAGGTCAAGCTCTGTCTTCATTGTCTTTGACTCTTCAATTGTGATAACGCCATCGTTGGAAACTTTGTCCATAGCTTCTGCTACCATCTCACCAACACTGTCATCACTTGCTGAGATAGCTGCTACTCTTGCGATCTGCTCTCTTCCTGTAACTTTGCTGCTCATCTTCTTGATAGCTTCCACAGCACAGTCTGTTGCTTTCTTCATACCTTTTCTTAATACGATCGGGTTTGCACCTGCTTCCAGGTTCTTCATTCCTTCGTGTACCATAGCCTGTGCAAGAACAGTTGCTGTTGTTGTACCATCACCTGCAACATCGTTGGTCTTAGATGCAACTTCGCGGATCAGCTGTGCTCCCATATTTTCAAATGCATCTTCCAGTTCGATTTCTTTTGCGATTGTTACACCGTCATTTGTGATAAGCGGTGCTCCGAATGATTTATCCAGGACTACGTTTCTTCCTTTTGGTCCGATTGTTACTCTTACTGTATCAGCAAGTTTGTTGACACCTGCTTCCAGTGCCTTTCTTGCGTCTGCTCCGTATTTAATTTCCTTTGCCATTTCTATCACTCCTGATTCTTAAAAATAAAATTCTGTTCTGATCTGAAAATCTGATTTTTATCTGTATATGATATCCTGCCGGATTATCTGATCACTGCAAGAATATCATTCTGTTTTACAATGATGTATTCTTCATCATCAAGTTCTACTTCTGTACCTGCATATTTGGAATAGATAACTTTATCACCTACTGAAACATTCATCGTAACTTCTTTTCCATCAACAACTCCGCCAGGTCCTACAGCAACAACTTCTGCCTGCTGTGGTTTTTCCTTTGACTGTCCAGGAAGTACGATTCCTGATTTGGTAGTCTCCTCTGCAACTAACTGTTTTAATACAACTCTGTCAGCTAATGGTTCTAATTTCATTATAATTCCTCCTAACTCTATCTTGTTAGCACTCAACAAAATCGAGTGCTAAAAACTTTCTAGGTATAAGATAGCACTCTCTTTCTTTTTTGTCAACATTCGATTTTGAATTTTATAATTACTTTAGATTTATTTCATAAAATCCATTCGTCACCTGCAGAACCAGAATCATACCTGCACGGTTCTCATAACGCTCCTTTATCATCCCTGTACACACAGTCTCACAAGTGATCGTCCGGATCCGGCATTCATATACTGCATCCAGTGAAATATCAGAAAGACTGCCTGAGCGCAGGATCAGATGTACCTGCTCCATCTCCTTCTGATATTCTATGACTGTTGCCTCATAAATATTCTCATCTTTTTCCTTATCTTCTTTCAGATACTGTACCATCGTAAGTACAGCTTTATCTCCATCATACATGCTCTCTTCTCTCCTTTTTACAAATATAATTCCCCGTTAAAGAAAAGGGCATCAGATTTGTCTGATACCCCTCTTTTACTTTTATCCTTAATTCATTTTTTCTTTTTTAATCTTATCCAGTTCTTTGAACACGTAATCATTCACAACCTTGATGTAAGTTCCTTTCATACCGGATGAACGGGATTCGATCACACCCGCACTCTCAAATTTGCGGAGTGCATTGACAATTACAGAACGGGTGATTCCCACACGGTCTGCAATCTTGCTTGCCACCAGAATCCCTTCCATTCCGTTAAGTTCATCAAAAATATGGATGATTGCTTCCAGCTCAGAGAAAGAAAGGGTGCTGATCGCAGATTGTACGATCTGTTCTTTTCTGGTCTCTTCTGCACTCTCTTCATTAACAGAGCGGAGCATCTCAAGTCCCACGACAGTGGTTCCGTACTCACTCAAAATGATGTCATCAATTTCGTACATGGACTCTTTTCTGTATAAAAACAGAGTTCCAAGTCTCTCTCCTGCAATGTTGATCGGAGTAATGATCGCCTGATATCCCTGGGATACATCAGCTGTAAATCCAAGTGTCTGCAGATTAACATTCTCTTTTGTGGAAAGAATACTGAGAAGACGTTCATTCAACATCGGATCAATATGTTCTCCCACTTCGTCCTGCAAAAGTTCATGGATCTCCGGGACTCCTTCACATGTGCTGACACCGAGTACCTTTCCTTTCTTACTAACTACCAGTACATTCGATGCCAGAATCTCTGTCAGAACTTCACAGATATCTGTAAACACAACTTTGCTTGAATTATTATTGTGCAACAGTTTGTTAATTTTTCTTGTTTTATCCAATAATTGTACGCTCATATCTGCCTCCATATACTTTTATTAAAAATGTGCGTTTCCGTTCGCATTTTTCACGAATATGAAATATTGTTGAAATTATGCACACAAATTAGTCAAAAAATGTGCATATAAATATATTATCATACAATTCTGAATAGTTCAATGAAATTTGATTTATTTTTCATCTTTCTCTTTATTTTTAACAAACCCACACTGTTCATTACCGCAGACAAGTTTATTTCCCTTTTCTACCATATAGCTTCCGCATTTCGGACATTTTTCTTCTGATGGCTTCTGCCATGACATAAAATCACATTCCGGATTATCCTCACATCCGTAATAACGTCTGCCTTTCTTTGTCTTACGCAGTACAATGTCTTTTCCGCATTTCGGGCAGGCAACTCCGATCTTCTCCAGATACGGTTTGGTGTTGCGGCATTCCGGGAATCCGGGACATGCAAGGAACTTTCCATGAGGACCGTATTTGATGACCATATTTCTTCCACATTCTTCGCAGACTACATCGGTTACCTCATCCTCAATTTTAACTGTTTCCAGCTCTTTTTCTGCTTTTTCAACCGCTTCATTCAGATCCGGATAGAAATTGCTGATAACCGATTTCCACTCTACCTTTCCTTCTGCGATCATATCCAGAAGTCCTTCCATATAAGCGGTAAAGTTGACATCGACAATGCTTGTGAAAGACTGCTTCATAATATTATTGACCACTTCACCAAGCTCTGTCATATAAAGATTCTTGTTCTCTTTTGCAACGTATCTTCTTGTAATGATCGTAGAGATTGTTGGTGCATAGGTACTCGGGCGTCCGATTCCAAGTTCTTCCAGCGTCTTTACAAGAGATGCCTCGGTGTAATGTGCAGGTGGCTGTGTGAAATGCTGCTTATAGTCAAAGGATTCTTTCGTCAGTTCTGAATCTTTATCGATACTCTTGACCATTACATTTCCACTCTGTTTTTCCTCATCGCTTTCCACATATGCCAGACGGAAACCTTCAAATATAATCTTAGATGCCGATACCGTAAAACGGTAATCATCTGCTCCGATTTTAACAGAAGTTGTCTCATATTTTGCCGGCTGCATTCTGCTCGCCACAAAACGCTTCCAGATCAGCTGATACAGACGGAACTGATCTCTTGTAAGAGATTCTTTGATTTCTGCCGGAACACGGGTAACATCTGACGGGCGGATGGCTTCGTGTGCATCCTGAATATTTTTCCCGTCATTCTTCTGCTTCTGTTCCGATGCAGCCTCTGCCACATACTCTTCTCCGTAGGCTTTTCCAACGTAGGCTCTTGCATTTGCATCCGCCTCCTCAGAGATACGGGTCGAATCCGTACGCAGGTAAGTGATCAGACCAACCGTTCCACTTCCTTTGATATCCACACCTTCATAAAGCTGCTGTGCGATACGCATCGTCTTTGAAGTTGCAAAATTCAATGCTTTGGATGCCTCCTGCTGAAGGGTACTGGTTGTAAACGGAAGCGGTGCTTTTTTGCTTCTCTCACCGCGCTTTACATCGACCACTTTATATTCTGCATCTTCCAGTTCTGCAAGAATCTTATTCATTTCCTCTTCATTATGGATCGTAATCTTCTCATCCTTTGTTCCGTAGAATTTTGCTACAAGAGGCTTCTTTTCTCCCTTTACCTTGAAATTGGCGTCCAGTGACCAGTATTCTTCCGGAATAAACGCTGCGATCTCATCTTCCCGGTCTGCAATGATGCGAAGTGCCACAGACTGCACACGACCGGCACTAAGTCCTCTTTTTACTTTTGCCCAGAGAACCGGACTGATCTTATATCCCACGATACGATCCAGCACACGACGCGCCTGCTGCGCATCTACCAGATCCATGTCGATATCACGTGCATTTTTCAGGGATGCCTTTACCGCACTTTTAGTGATCTCGTTAAAGCTGATCCGGTATACTTTCTTTCCTTCCAGCTTAAGTGCTTTCATCAAGTGCCAGGAAATTGCTTCTCCTTCGCGGTCCGGGTCAGTTGCAAGATAAATCTTATCTGCTTTTTTTACTTCTTTTCTAAGTCCTGCAAGGATCTCACCTTTTCCTCTGATTGTAATGTATTTCGGCTCAAAGTCATGCTCCAGGTCTACTCCCATCTGACTTTTCGGCAAATCTCTTACATGTCCGTTTGATGCCATTACCACGTAATTGCTGCCGAGAAATTTCTTTATGGTCTTCACTTTTGTCGGTGACTCTACAATCACAAGATAACGTGCCATATATTATATTCCTCCATATTAATAGTGTCAGATCATTTAGCTCTGACATAATAATTTTTTGATCTTTCCTGAATGCATCCTTTCAACTGAAGAGATACACAGATTCCCATCACCTCCTGTGGAGTAAGTCCGGTTTCTCTCTGTAAATCATCCAGCCCCCGCGGATACAAACCGAGCTTACTATACACCAAATTTTCTTTCGTTTCAAGCTTTATTTTATTTTTCGTGTCTGATATAATTGCGATTTTCTTCTTTAGCAGCCCTTTTATAACCAGTTCTTCCAGCAAATCTTCTTCATTCAGAAGAATCCCTGCTCCCTGCCGGATCAGGCGGTTACAACCACAGCTCAGCGGCTCTGTCACCATCCCCGGGAGAGCATAAATGTCTCTTCCTTGTTCAAGAGCCATGTCTGCTGTAATCAGGGATCCGCTCTTTTCTTTTGCCTCCATAACAAGTACCACATCGGCAAGTCCGCTGATCAGACGGTTTCTTGCCGGAAAATGCCAGGCAACCGGTGGAGTTCCCGGTGGCTGTTCAGACAGTATGCCGCCCCGCTTTATCAAATCATTATAGAGTCCTTTATGTGCCGCCGGATAACATACATCAGCTCCGCCTCCCAGGACCGCAAATGTCTTTCCTCCAACATTTAATGCAGCCCGGTGTGCCATCCCGTCAATTCCCAGTGCCATTCCACTGATGATCTGGATTCCACTCTCCGCAAGTCTTTCCACAAAGCGAAGCGTCATTTTTTCACCATAGCTGCTACATCTTCTGGCACCCACCACCGCCACCGACGGGATTCCCTCCTGTGGCATCTCCCCGATAAAAAAGAGTGCATACGGCATTCCCGCAAGTTCTTCAAGCCGCTTCGGATAATTTTTCTGGCCACGGACTGCCATCTGAATTCCCCGGTCCACCGCTTTTTGATACGCTTCCCTCCAGTTCCTTTTTTTCTTACTTTCTTTCAGGATCTCCCACTCTTTTTCTGTAATTGTCTGTTCTCTGATTCCTTTTTCTTCTATATAATAGACTGCTTCCGCAGATCCGTTTTTTCTGCATAATTCACACTTCCTGCCACCGGTGATTCCTTCCACACACGCCAGCCAATATGTATACCACATTTCACTCATTTCTCTTATCCCCAGTATTCTTTATCCATAACCCGATACCCCAGTGCCTCTCGAAGTGTCGCAAGATCGATCTCCTCCTTTTCCTCCAGATCTGCGATTGTCCGTGCCACCTTCAACACCTTATGATAGCTCCTCACCGTCAGGTTCATCACTTCATAAGCCTGGCGCATCATCCGTTCTTCCTCTTTCCCAAGATGACAGTATTTTTCAATTTCATTTTGTCCCATCTGTACATTTTTTGTCAGCTTTTCTTCCCGAAAACGTTCCATCTGACGCATTCTTGCAAGCATCACTTTTTCCCGCATGGCTCTGGAATCCATCCCTGTTTCCTTTCCGGTCAGTTCTTCATATTCGACCTTGGGTGCCTCCATGCAGATATCAATCCGATCCAGAAACGGCTGGCTCAACTTTCCCTGATAATTCCGGATC
Source organism: Coprococcus sp. AM11-30B (assembly GCF_027674365.1). Taxonomy (NCBI): domain Bacteria; kingdom Bacillati; phylum Bacillota; class Clostridia; order Lachnospirales; family Lachnospiraceae; genus Coprococcus; species Coprococcus sp. AM11-30B. The sequence continues at coordinate 118,247 of NZ_JAQDVB010000005.1, forward strand.
TGCCCGGGCGTACAGGTGCATTGGGGACCAGGAGCCATTCCACAGGGACATGGATTCGTTGCAGCAACCAGCATAAAGTCTGCCGGAAAAATATAAGCTCCCTGCTGCCTTGCCAGATGAATGCATTTTTCTTCCAGCGGCTGCCTGAGCACCTCCAGAACACCTTTTGGGAACTCCGCCAGCTCATCCAGAAAAAGGACACCTCCATGCGCAAGTGTTGCTTCTCCCGGCGATGGGATTCGTCCGCCTCCGATGAGTGCTGCCCGCGTCACGGTATGATGGACCTCCCGGAACGGTCTCTTCCAGATCAGCGGATTCTCTCTTTTAAGCAGTCCCGCCGTACTGTAAATCCCCGTGATCTCCAGACTTTCTTCACGGTCAAGCGGTGGTAGTATCGTCGGAATCCGTTTGGCAAGCATCGTCTTTCCGGAACCAGGCGGACCGACATAAAGCAGGTTATGTCCTCCTGCCACCGCCACCATCGTCGCTCTTTTTACTGCTTCCTGTCCCTGAATATCACTATAATCTATGTCCCATTCTTCCATTCCATGAGCCTCTTCTTTGTCACTTTTCTCCATCTGAGGCATATACTCACCCTTCAACCATCTGCATACCTCCTCCAGAGTCTCTGCCCCAAAAATCTGTATTCCCTGCGCCAGCCTTCCCTCATCCTCATTTGACTTCGGAATCACACAACACCTAAAACCAGCCCTCTTTGCTTCCAGAACAATCGGAAGGATTCCCTCTACCGGCTGTAGCTTTCCATCCAGTCCGAGCTCTCCTGCAAGTAAAATATCCTCCACTGCTTTTTCCGGGAAAATCCCCATTGCCCCGAGTACTGCAACTGCAATTGGAAGATCAAATACCGATCCCTTCTTGCGGACACATGCCGGCGACAGATTGATTACAATCTTTTTCGCCGGCATGATATAACCGGCATTACGCATGGCAGTTCTTACCCGTTCTGCGGCTTCCTTTACCTCAGAAGACAGATATCCCACCATATGAAACATTGGAAGTCCGTTCCCTGCATCTGCCTCTACCTGCACAAATTCTACTTTCAGCCCCAGAATCGTTGCCGAATGTACCTTATAAAATCCCATATTAAATTCACCCTTGCCTTTCCCCGGCAAAAGTTCAGAAGTTTTATTTCAGAAAATATATGGCGAAATGCCATGAGCGATTTGCTAAAAGAAAACCGATATCTTTTAGAAAATGTATCCTTATGATAGTATGGGTAGGGGATTTTGTCAAGATGAGTTGGAGGAAATTTTTGTACGAGTAGGTTGTGAGGTCGTCGTGGGAAAATCATCTCTTTCGATTCCATTGTGCAAACCATTCCGAGAAGCCTCTGAAAGCGAAAATTGTGTCAGCAATGGCTTCCACAATTTTTGAGTCTTCTCTCCATTGCACAATAAGTGAATCGAAAGAGATGATTTTCCCACGACGACCACTGTACTTTACTGGCAAAGTTTTGCCTTGCTGTATCATAGTGGGGACAAAATGCCTCTTCACATGCAGGTCGAAACCTTGTGTGCAGAGGCATTTTGCTAAAAGAGTTATTTACTTAATCTTTGTTTCATGTATTCGTTGGCGTTTAATTCTAAGGTGTCGTCCAGTGGGACGAGTGGGGCGATTTTGCCGTATTTGCGTTCTAGGGCAGTTTGTAATATAAAATCACAGAGTACCGGGTTCTTTGGTAAAAGGGAGCCGTGTGAATAGGTTCCGAAGACATTTTTGTAGCGGGCTCCTTCGGTTTGGTCTTCTCCGTTGTTGCCGTAGCCTTTGAGCATTTTGCCGAGTGGTGATACGCCTTCACCCAGGTAGGTCTTGCCGGAATGATTTTCAAAGCCGACTACGACAGCTCCACTGCTCTCCGGGAGGGTCTCAAACATATAATTGCCGATCATACGCTCTTTTGATCCAACGGTATGAATGTTGATCGCGCCGGTAAAATCGAGCTGGACACCATCCCAGGTCTTATAATACTGGCCAAGCATCTGATAGCCTCCGCAGATTGCGAGGAAGGTCTTTTCATCTTCCACAGCCGCGCGGATCTCTGCTGCTTTTCCGGTCCCCAGGTCTTTCAGAAGGACTTCCTGTTCAAAATCCTGACCTCCGCCAATGAAGAAGATATCATAGCGGTTTGCATCCAGCGTTTCTCCGATCGAGCAGCCTTCTACATTGACCTTGATTCCCCGATCCTCCATACGACGTTTCATTGTGATGATATTGCCCCGGTCTCCATACAGATTAAGGATGTCCGGATAGAGATGACAGATATTCAGTTCCATAATTCCCTCCTTATTCGTAAAATGCCTTGATATCGGTATGCTTGCTGATCTCGCCGCGCAGATCAAACATAGCGGTATAAGTCGGCATAATAAATGTCGGTGTCTCATCCGCTCCGATTGCTTCTAAAAGGTTCTCATAGTCACGGATCACTTCAATCCGTCCAGTGTCAAATCCTGCATATTTCAGGCGGAGCGCCATATCATCTGCACGGACTCCGGATACCAGAATACGGGTAAAGCGTGCGCTCTGGCGGGCAAGTGCTTCAAAATCCACATCCCAGATCCAGCTGATATCGGTTCCATCTGCATAACGGTCGTTCAGAAGGAACGCAATCTTGCACTCTTCCTCATCATTAGAGATCTGGTTGATGACCTGATTGTACCCTGCCGGGTTCTTGACAAGCATCATACGTGCTTTAGACTTGCCAAGTTCAAACTGTTCCGCACGTCCGAAACCACACTCAAATCTGCTGAGTGCATCAACTGCTGTGTCTTCATCGATTCCAACAATCTCCGCAGCCGCAACGCAAGCTGCCGCATTGTAAATATTGTAACCTCCCGGAAGATTAATGTGCACATCATGGCTATGCCCGAATGCATTTAACACGATATCCGAAGAATCTGCTCCGGTACGCACTACCTGCGTCACGCCAACCTGCGGTGTCTGCCGGTGATATCCACATTTCGGACAGCGGAAACCGCCAAGATGGCTGTAAGTTCTGTAATCGTATTCATATTCTGTCTTACAATGAATACAGTACACTGCATCAGACAATTCAAACGCTGTCTCTTTGTAAATCGGCACATCCACCCCGAACCATACAACCTTATTCGGTACATCATCTGCAAGAGATGACGTCAATGAACAGTCCGCGTTCAGGCACAGGGTTGCATCCGGTACGTGGGTAATTCCTTCGCGGATTGCATTCAACGTGTGGGTGATCTCCCCATATCTGTCCAACTGGTCACGGAAAATATTGTTGACTACCAGACACTCTACCGGCAGCATCTCACTGGTCTTGCGGAACGCTGCCTCATCGCACTCGATCAGTGCGTGTGTGTAGGAACACTTGCCAGAAAGACTGCAGTGCTGTGCAAACACCGTAATGATCCCGGTCAGAAGATTGGCACCGGATTTATTTGCGAAGTACTTATATCCGGCTTCTTCAAATGCCTGCTCGATCATACGGGACGTGGTCGTCTTTCCATTGGTTCCGGTCACTACCGTAACCTTCACCCCACGTGATAATTCCTTTAAAATATCTTTGTCAATTTTTAATGCGATCTTGCCCGGCAGGTTCGTTCCGCCTCGTCCCATCCGCCGCAGGACTGCATTGGATGTCTTACAGGCAAGTACCGCTAATCTTGTCCTTATTCCCATAATTTTTTCCTTTTCTCTCGTAATCTCATTTCTTTTGTAAACCATATCTGCTACTACATGATTCAACGCTCATTATAACGCATTTTCAGACGTACCACAAGCGCAAAATAACCCGAATGGAAAAGCACAGAACATTTCACTTTTACATACAATGTTAGTAACTCTATTTTGAGGTAATCGTATTGAAATCCTTTCCTCCGCCTCTTACTCCAAAAGAGGAATCCGAGCTTCTGAGACGCAGTGCAGACGGTGACAATGAGGCCCGTCATATTCTGATCGAGCGCAATCTCCGTCTGGTCGCTCATGTCATAAAAAAATATCAGCATCTGGAGGACGATACAGAAGATCTTCTGTCCATCGGAACCATCGGTCTTATCAAAGCAGTTTCCACCTTTAACCCAGACAAAAAAGCCCGGCTTGCCACCTACGCCTGCCGCTGCATCGAAAATGAACTTCTGATGATGCTGCGCACCAAGCGGAAAAGTAACCGGGAAACCTCCCTATACGAACCGATCGGTACAGACCGGGAAGGGAATGAGATCTGCCTGTATGATGTCATCGAATCTGATGAAGAAGATGCCTGTATGCAGCTTGCCCTGAAAAATGATATTTCTCTTCTCTATGAAAAACTGGAATCCGTTCTCACCGACCGCGAACAGCTGGTACTGAAAAAACGCTACGGTCTTTATGGTGAAAAAGAATATACCCAGAAAGAAGTTGCAGCTTCTCTTGGCATCTCACGTTCCTACGTTTCGCGAATTGAAAAAGGGGCGATTCAAAAACTCCGCCCCTGCTTTCTTCCTTCTCATTTTTAATTTTTGCCGGTCTAGATCCTGTCTGTCCATTTTTAAATTCATGATGCTTCTTTCACACCGACAGACAGGACACTCTACTCAAACATTCCTATACCAAAAAGCAGAATGCCAAGTCCTAGAAAGACGCTACTTACAAGCACAAGCCCCAGCAGAGTTTTCTTTTTCTCTCTTGGCAGAAGTCCCCTGTCGTATCCCGGCTGTCCTTTATGGATCAGGTAATTCCCCGCATAAAGCAGAAACGGTCCTGCCGAAGCATAAATAAAATACACCGCCACCGTCACAAGCAAAATGCCTGTCGATGCCATAGCTTCTGCACTTTTCATCTGCTCTGAAGCCACACTGGAAGTAAGCTGTAAAAGCAATGTCGGTAACGCATTATTGATCAGATGGAAGAACATGTTATAAAACATGTTATCCGTCTCGGCAAGCAGATATCCCATGGCGATTCCAAGCATCGCTGTCGGCACAAACCGCCAGAAGCTTCCGTGAAATGCACCGAACACTGCTGCACTGATCAGAATTGCCGGCCATGGACTCCTAAAGCCACGAAAACAGCTGAAAAGCCCGCCTCTGAATGCTATTTCCTCAAAAATCGCCGGCGTGACACAGATCAGAAGAAATGCAAGTCCAAACGGCAATCCACCGGATAATTCACTCACACTTTCTGTAGCCCCACTCATCTGCTCCGGAAATACATAAAGCAGGATCGATGTCGGAATCATCGTGATCAGAAGGGTTCCGATCCACATCAGCAATGTTCCGACAGTCTTTGCGATCGTCGGTCTGTGAAATGGAAATGCACGCTTTACGTCTTCCCTGAAAAGCACTACTATTCCAAGTGCCAGCACCGCAAGAAGGCCCTCATACATTGGAATTCCCCACTCACCAAAATAATGGACACAAAATCCGGAAAGCCAGAATATATCCACGCCGTACAGAAGGATCAGTACGATCGCCGCATATGGCTTCCACGTTTTTTTATTCATCTGCTTCCTCTTTTCTTCTGAGAATATCGTACTTGTCAGCCCTACCGGACAGTTCTACATACAGTACCTGCTTCGGATGTGGTGCACTCTCCTGTTCTTCTCCTTCTTCATTTACGATCCGTTTTACCTGAACCTCCACGTTATCTCCGTTCGGTTTCATGATCTCAATCGTCTCGCCCACCGAAAATTTATTTCTCTGTTCGATCTTCACCATACCGTCTTTAATCTCTTCTGTGATTCCAAGATATGTGTACTCCCGGATATAGGTGTTGCTGTCATAAATCTGTGCCTCTTCCGATGGTTTTCCAAAGAAAAATCCAGTTGTAAACTGCCGATAGGTACAATTCGAGATCTGGTCCAGATACCACGGCATATTCTTCCTGTAAAGCTCCGGATCTTTCTGATAATCATCAATTGCTTTCCGGTATGTTCTCGCTACAGTTGCCACATACAGAGCCGTTTTCATTCTTCCTTCGATCTTGAAGCTGTCAATCCCCGCATCGATAAGCTCCGGAATATGTTCGATCATACAGAGGTCTTTTGAATTGAAAATATACGTTCCTCTCTCATTTTCATAAACCGGCATATATTCTCCCGGACGGGTTTCTTCCACAACAGAATATTTCCAGCGGCACGGATGGGTGCATGCGCCATGGTTTGCATCCCTGCCTGTAAAGAAATTACTGAGCAGACATCTTCCGGAATAAGAAATACACATTGCACCGTGTACGAATGTCTCAATCTCCAGATCATCCGGGATATGTGCACGTATTTCTTTGATCTCACGCATGGAAAGTTCTCTTGCAGATACAACTCTGCTCGCCCCTTGTCTGTACCAGAACATATAAGTTGCATAATTTGTATTATTGGCCTGTGTACTCACATGTCTTTCAATTTCCGGACATACTTCTTTTGCGATCTCAAATACACCCGGATCAGCAATGATCAATGCATCCGGTTTTATTTCCTTTAACTCTTTAAAATATTCCCGCACGCCTTCCAGATCGTAGTTATGTGCCAGAATATTTGCAGTTACATATACTTTTACATCATGCTCATGTGCAAACCGGATTCCTTCCATCATATCTTCTTTGGAAAAGTTCTTTGCCTTTGCACGAAGTCCAAATGCTTCTCCTCCAATATAAACTGCATCTGCTCCAAATACGACTGCAGTCTTCAACACTTCCAGGCTGCTTGCCGGTATCAATAATTCAGAATGTCTTGCCATTATTTTTTTCCTTTCTGTTACTGTTATCTCCTGTTTTTATTTTCGCACGCTCAGTGCCACTCCATCTCCCAGCGGAAGAATAGATGTCTCAAGCTCAGGATGATGTTTCAGAGTATACAGATACTCCCTCATCCGGCTATGGATCGTGCGGTCTCTTCTTTCCACCGCAAACCGTGACTCAATAATATCTCCGTCCTGCAACACATTATCCGTGATCAGGATCCCTCCCGGCACAAGGAAACGCATCACCTGTTCTAAATATGCCGGATATTGTCCCTTTGCGGCATCCATAAACACAAAATCAAATCCTGCATCATCCGGCATACCTTTCATGATCTCCAGTGCATCGCCTTCAAGCAGCGTAATTTTCTGTTCCATACCTGCCCTGGCAAAATTGGCTCTGGCAATTGGAATCCTTTTTTCGTAATTTTCGATTGTTGTAATGTGACATTCCTCCGGAGAATATTTTCCCATCAAAATTGCCGAAAACCCAACTGCTGTCCCAATTTCAAGAATCTTTACCGGACGTTTGATCTCCAGCATTACTTTCAGAAAACTTTTTGTCTCTTTGCGGATGATCGGAACCATGTCCGCAAGGGCTTCCTGTTCGATCTCATCGAGAACGGGAATGTCCGCACTTTCCAGAGAATGGAGGTAAGTCGTCAGTCGTTCTTCTACTATCATATCTTCCTCTTTTCTTCCAAGGGAATTCTTATCCTATACATTTATCATAGAAGCGCAGACAAAGTTTATTTTCTTTTCAACTCTGACTGCGCTTCTTTATGCAGATATCTTCGCATCTGCTTATTTTCATAAAAATGCCACAGGCATCTTTATATTATACATCCATAATGATCGGAAGGATCATTGGTTTTCTCTTGGTTCTTTTCCAGATAAAGTCATTCATTGTGTCGCGGATCACAAGCTTAATCTTGCTCCAGTCAGCATGACGGCTCATCAGACATTTTTCAACCGCTTCCGTAACAACCTTCCGTGCCTCTTCCATCAGGCTTTCAGATTCACGTACATAAACAAATCCACGGGATACGATATCCGGTCCGGCAAGAAGCTGGTTGGTACGCTTTTCCAGTGTCAGAACGACAATCAGGATTCCGTCTTCTGCCAGATGCTGACGATCACGCAGTACAATATTACCGACATCGCCAACACCGAGTCCATCTACCAGGATTTCTCCTGTGTGTACCTTATCTACAACTTCTGCGCTTTCATCATCCAGTGCAAGTACATCGCCTGACTTGAGGATGAAAATGTTGTCCTTCGGAATCCCAAGAGATTTGGCAATACCTGCGTTCGCTTTCAGATGACGGTATTCTCCGTGAACCGGAATTGCATATTTTGGTTTTACCAGTGAATAGATCAGCTTCAGCTCTTCCTGGCACGCATGTCCGGATACGTGCGTATCCTGGAAAATAACATTCGCTCCCTTTTCAGAGAGTTCATTAATGATATTCGATACCGCTTTTTCATTACCCGGGATCGGATTAGAGCTTAAAATGATCGTGTCACCCGGCATGATCGAGATCTTCTTATGGATATCTGCTGCCATACGTGACAGAGCCGCCATAGATTCTCCCTGGCTTCCGGTTGTGATGATCGTTGTCTTCTCTCTTGGATAGTTTTTCAACTGATCTGTCTCGATCAGCGTATTCTCCGGCACATTCAAATAGCCAAGCTCTGATGCAACCGAAATGATATTTACCATACTGCGGCCTTCTACAACTACTTTACGTCCATACTTGTAAGACGTATTGATGATCTGCTGTACACGGTCTACATTCGAAGCGAAGGTTGCTACAATAATTCTTGTATTGGAGTGTTCGGCAAAAAGCCGGTCAAATGTAGCTCCCACTGTCCTTTCTGACTGTGTAAAACCAGGTCTCTCCGCATTGGTACTGTCTGACATCAATGCCAGTACCCCTTTCTTGCCAATTTCTGCAAAACGCTGCAGATCAATCGCATCACCAAATACCGGTGTATAATCTACCTTAAAGTCTCCGGTATGCACAACAATACCTGCCGGCGAATAGATTGCCAGTGCCGATGCATCCTGGATACTGTGGTTCGTCTTGATAAATTCAATTCTGAATTTTCCAAGATTGATCGACTGTCCATGACGCACTACTTTTCTTTTAGTTGAGCGGAGAAGATTGTGCTCTGTGAGCTTTTTCTCGATAATTCCCATAGTCAGCTTTGTTGTATAAATCGGCAGATTAATCTCTTTAAGCACATAAGGAAGCGCTCCAATGTGATCCTCATGTCCATGTGTGATCACAAACCCCTTCACCTTATCCGCATTGCTCTTAAGGTAACTGATATCCGGGATTACAAGATCGATTCCGAGCATATCATCTTCCGGGAACGACAATCCGCAATCTACTACAATAATACTGTCTTCATATTCAAAGGCAGTGATATTCATTCCGATCTTTTCAAGGCCTCCAAGCGGAATGATCTTAAGTTTTGAGTTGCTTTTTTTCTTCAATCTCACACCTCCATATATTTTATGTATCTCATCCGTACATTTAATTATCGTAAAATTCGGAGTCCGCCTCTGTGTGCGAACCCCGTTCTTATCTGTCAGAAATATTCTTTTGACAGTTCCGTCTACACTTCAATCTCCACATCCTCCAGAAGCTCTTCGAACACCTTGAGTACGGCATTAAGCTCTACTTCCTCTTCTACCATCTCATAAACGCTGTCCTTCTCTTCCGGCGCACTTGTATCCTTCAAGATCAGGCACTCTGCATCATCCTCTTCTGAATCTGCAACCAGAAGGTAAGTCACTCCATTCAGTCTGGTCTGCTCCACAACAAAAAATTCTTCTGCTTCGCCGCCTTCTCCGCATGTAAACGTTAATTTTTCATTCTTCATATACTTTCCCCTTATCGTCTGATTGTATTCCAAAGCCTGTTACTTTTGCATACCCAGAGAGTCCAGATATCCCTGCAATATAAATACAGCCGCGATCTGATCCACATACTGCTTGCGGTTCTCCCGTCTTACGCCGGATTCCATAAGTGTCCGTTCCGCTTCCACCGTTGTAAGGCGCTCATCCCACATCACGATCTCAATGCCGGTACGCCGCTTCAGCATCTCTCCAAATTCCAGTGCCTTCTCTGCCCGTTCTCCGATATCATTATTCATATGTTTCGGAAAACCGATCACAAACTTCTCTACTCCATATTCGGTTGCAAGGCTCTCAATCCTTGCCAGTGTCTTCCGAAGCTTGTTCTCGTCCTTCCTCGTAACCGTCTCCACTGCCTGTGCCGTAATCCCCAGAGGATCACTTACAGCAACACCTACGGTCTTCGTACCATAATCAAGTCCCATTATCCGCATCATATCTTCAACCTACAGTTCATGTCTGATATAAGCTTTTAATAATTCTTCTACTATCTCATCCCGCTCAACCTTCATCACAAGGCTTCTTGCTCCGTTATAGCTGGTAATGTATGTAGGATCACCGGACATAATGTATCCTACAATCTGATTCACCGGATTATATCCTTTTTCCACCAGAGCATTATATACAATTTCCAGAATATCTTTTGCCTGGATCTGTGGTCCTGTCTCTACCTGAAAAAATTGTGTATTCGTTATATCTTTCATCTTACGACCTCCAATACTTCATATTCATTTTAATATAATCTATACAAAAATTCAATGCATAATTTGTGAAAGTGAAGTAAGTTCTATCTCTTTTAACTGATTGGTCCACCGGTCTGCCTGTTCCGGTTCGCATGGAACCCCAATCCGCAGATATTCCTTGGTGTGCCCTGTGACATAATTTTTCCCATCACGTTCTGTCATCTCTTCAAATAGAACTTCCACCTTTTTTCCAAGCCATCCTTCTTCATAGCGTTGCATTTTTTTGCGGTTCAGTTCCAGCATGATATTGCTTCTTCGCGTTTTTTCATGTTCCGGGATCTGCCCGTCCATCTTCGCAGCCTTCGTTCCCTGGCGCTTTGAATACTTAAATATATGAGTCTCATAAAAATTGATGCTGTCTACAAAGTCCCGGGAGGCTTCAAATTCTTCCTCTGATTCCTGCGGGAATCCTACGATCACATCGGTTGTCAGTGCCGGATTTTCAAAATACTTCCGGAGAAGCTCACATTTTTCCCGATATTCTGCCGCATCATATCTGCGGTTCATCCGTTTCAGGGTTGCATCACATCCGCTCTGCAGAGACAGGTGAAAATGCGGACATATCTTCGGCAGGCAAGCCAGTTCTTTTGCAAATTCTTCCGTCACGATACGCGGTTCCAGAGAACCCAGACGGATCCTTTTGATCCCTTCAACTCCATGTACCGCGCGGATCAGATCCAGGAGTCCTTCTGTCTGCTTTCCATTTTCATCTTTCCATTCCAATCCGTAAGAACTGAGATGGATTCCGGTAAGTACCACTTCCTGATACCCATGTTCCGCAAGTGTACGCACCTCTTCCACTACGTCTTCTTTTTTCCTGCTGCGCACGCGTCCTCTCGCATAAGGAATGATGCAGTAGGTACAGAACTGGTTGCAGCCATCCTGCACTTTCAGATATGCCCTTGTATGCTCTGCTGTCCGGGAAAGATGGAGGCTCTCATACTCGAAGGTATGGTTAATGTCAATGACCTCCTGCATCTGTTCCGGAATGTCTTCTTTAAAATATTCTTCCAGAAGGCGGATCAGATCCTTTTTTTTATTATTCCCGATTACAATATCTATATTCTCATCCAGCTCACCCATATCCGCCTGCGCCTGCACATAACAGCCGGCCGCTACGATCACTGCATCAGGATTCTGTTTTCGGGCACGATGGATCATCTGTCTGGACTTGCGGTCTGCCATATTCGTCACCGAGCAGGTATTGATCACATAGACATCTGCCAGATCATGAAACGGTACGATCTCATATCCGTTCTTTTCCAGCAGTTCCTGCATCGCTTCTGTTTCATAAGCATTTACCTTACAGCCCAGGTTGTGTAATGCTGCTTTTTTCATAAATTCATCCTACTTTCAATATTTATAACATTTAACGAAAATTTCATTCATTCTTCGGCGTTTTGTTCCTTGACTTTTTTATGTATAACTTTTAATATAACTATAGAAAATGAAATCAAGGAGGTGTGCTTTCAATGAAAACCGTACAAATTTCTTTAAATTCTATCGACAAAGTAAAATCATTCGTAAACGAAATCACAAAATACGATTACGATTTTGACCTGGTATCCGGAAGATATGTGATTGATGCAAAATCTATCATGGGTATCTTCAGTCTTGATCTTTCTAAACCGATTGATCTGAACATCCATGCTGAGAACCAGGATGCTGATAACATCATCGAACTTCTGAAACCATACTTAGTATAATAGAATGCGAAGTATCAGGACGCAGTACATTTTCTGTACTGCGTCCTTTCTTTTTTTGAGGAGAGCCTGAAAAAGCTCCCCTTTTTCTTTTATTATTTTACGATGATCGTCTCCACAGTATTCACTGCTTCTGCAAACAGTTCATCAATCTTTTCACTTAAGTTTTCTTCTGATTTGCGGATCACTTCTACATTCGGTTTGGTTACCGGATGTTTTGCCACGAAGATCGTACAACAGTCTTCGTATGGAAGAATGGAAGTCTCATAGGTTCCGATCTTCTCTGAAATATCTACAATCTCTTGCTTGTCAAACCCGATCAGTGGCCGATATACCGGCAATGTACATACATCGTTGGTTGCCATCAGGCTCTGCATGGTCTGGCTTGCCACCTGTCCGATACTTTCACCGGTAATAAGTCCCAGGCATCCGTCTTCTTTTGCAAAATGCTCTGCAATCCGCATCATATAACGGCGCATGATGATCGTCAGTTCATCATGTGGGCATTTTTCATAGATATAAAGCTGGATATCGGTAAAGTTGACTACATGCAGCTTGATCGGTCCTGTATATTTGGAAACCTGCTTTGCAAGATCCACTACCTTCTGTTTGGCCCTCTCGCTGGTGTACGGCGGTGCATGGAAATAGGTTGCCTCCAGTCCGACGCCACGTTTGGAGATCATATAACCTGCAACCGGACTGTCGATTCCACCGGAAAGCAGAAGCATCGCGGTTCCATTGGTCCCGATCGGCATACCGCCAGGTCCCGGAATGATCTCGGAATAGATATAAATCTCTTCTCTTACCTCTACATGAAGCAGTACATCCGGGTGGTGTACATCTACCCGGATTTCCGGGAATGCATACAGAATAGCTTCTCCGAGGTCATAATTGATCTCCATTGATTTCTTCGGATAGGTTTTCTTTGCACGACGGGACTCTACCTTAAATGTGATATTCTTATCCGGATAAACCTCATCCATGTATGCGATCACATCTTTTTTCAGTTCTTCAAATCCTTTATCCTCTACGCGGACAACCGGACAGATCCCTACAATTCCGAATACTCTTTTCAGAGCTTCTACCACTTCATCTCCGTCATAATCTCCGTCACAGTCCACATAAACTCTTCCCTGTGCTTTATAAGTATGGAATAATCCATCCAGGTCTTTTAACGAATGCCTGATCTGTCTTACCAGTGCATCCTCGAACATATAACGGTTCTTTCCTTTGATTCCGATTTCTCCATATTTTATCAAATAAGTCTGAAACTTCATTCTTTCCTCCTAATGGCGTGTGTACTTTCTAAGCATCGGTACACAATTATATAATGTTTCCAGCGTATAGTCAATTTCTTCTTCTGTAGTAAATTCTGACATACTGAATCTGAGCGTTGCGTCCAGATATTCTTTTCCGGCTCCGATTCCCTTTAACACTCCGCTGATCGCCGGATGGTTGGATGCACATGCCGAACCGGATGATACATAAATCCCCTTCTCTTCCAGTGTATGAAGAAGAACCTCACTCCGGATTCCTGCAAATCCCACACTGATGATATGTGGTGCACTTGTTTCATCATAAAGTCCGTGGATCACAGTATGATCGATTTTCTGTACCCCTTCGATAAAGTGCTGTTTCAAGGCACGCATATGTGCCACCTTTTCATCCAGGTCTGTGTAAATCGTCTTTGCTGCCAGCCCGATTCCTGCAATCCCCGGTACATTTTCTGTTCCGGAACGCATGTTTTTCTGCTGCTCGCCTCCGAAAATGATCGGTTTTACTTTTGCTTTTTCATTGATATAGATAAAACCGATTCCCTTCGGTCCATGGATCTTATGTCCGCTTACAGAAAGCATATCGATTCCCATCTTTTTCGGGTAAATCTTATATTTTCCAAATCCCTGTACTGCATCCACATGGAACAGGATATTTTTATTATAAGCCTTTACGATCGCAGATGCTTCTGCAATCGGCTGAACCGATCCCACTTCGTTATTCACATACATGACCGATACCAGGATCGTCTCGTCACAGAGTGCTTCCTTTAACGCATCCAGGCGGATCCGTCCATACTCATCAACCGGAAGATAGGTCACACGATAGCCCTCCTCCTCTTCCAGGTAACGCATGGTATTGAGAATTGCCGGATGTTCAATTGAACTGGTGATCAGATGCTTGCCGGCACGGTGATTGGCACGTGCACCTCCAATCAATGCAAGGTTGTCACTTTCTGTTCCACCGGATGTGAAATAAAGTTCCTTTTCCTGCACCTTCAGAATCTTTGCAAGTGTCTCCTTCGCCTCACGGACATACGCTTCTGCATCCACACCTTTTTTATGCATGGAGGATGGATTGCCGTAATCCTCACACATCACTTTTCCGACTATATCCCGAACACACTCATAGGCTCTCGTTGTTGCTGAATTATCCAGATAAACTTCCATTTTTCTTTGTCTCCCAAACACTTCTTCTCTTTATCTTATGCAGTTCTTTGCCTGCCGGTCTACTGTTCCAGTTCAAACATCAGTACAGCAAGCGTTGCAAGTCCGGCTGTCTCTGTCCGCAGGATCCGCCTGCCCAGGGTGATGACCTTCGCCCCCATACTGACTGCTGCATCAACTTCTTCCGGTTCAAATCCACCCTCTGGTCCGATAAAAATCCCAACAGACTGTCCACTTTTAATCTGGCGGATCACTTCTCTTGTCACTTCCATACCACCTGCAAGTTCATACGGAAGCAACGTCACATCAAGCTCTTCTGCCATTTTCAGTGCTTCTTTATACGAAAGCGGCATGGTAACTTCCGGGATCCGGCTTCTTCCGGCCTGCTTTGCCGCACTTTCTGCGATGGAATTCCAACGGTCTGCTTTTTTCGCTGCTTTCTTATCATCCAGACGAACAACAGAACGCTTCATTGCTACAGGAATCACCTGATACACGCCAAGCTCCACCGCTTTTTGCACGATCAGCTCCATCTTGTCGCTTTTGGGAAGCCCCTGGAAAAGATACAGCTTTGACGCCGGTTCCGTGTCCGCTTCCATCTCTTCCAGAATATGCATAACCGCCACATCTTCTTCATAGGCTTCCACCTCGCAAAGATAGGTTCTTCTTTCTCCGTCACTGATTTCAGCCTTTTCATGCAGCTTCATCCGGAGCACATTCTTCATATGATTAACATCTCCGCCTTCAATCCGGATCTTATCTCCGGAGATCTGCTGTGGTGTTACAAAAAAATGATGCATCTTTTCTGATCCTCTCTGCCTACGCTTTCGTTTCTTTTCTCGCTGTTACAGATACCCATTCTCCCTGATGATGAACCTCCAGGACCGTGAGTCCTGCTGCCTCTACCGCTGCTTTTACCGTCTCCTCCTTGTCTTCGATGATACCACTTGTCACGTAGATACCACCGTCTTTTAACTGGTTCACGATCACCGGTGTCAGCGGCACCAGTACGTCTGCAAGAATATTCGCCACAACGATATCATAGCATCCATAACCAACTTTATCCTGAACCGCTTTATCATCAATGATATTTCCGATCATTACTTCGTATTTATCCTTTGAAATACCGTTGACTTCCATATTTTCATAGGTTGCATCAATCGCACACGGATCCAGGTCTGTTCCTACAGAATACTTTGCACCGAACATCAGCGCCAGCATTCCAAGAATTCCACTTCCGCATCCTACATCCAGAATTCTGGTGTCCTCTGTCACATATTTGCGGAGCTGACGGATGCAGAGCTGTGTGGTCTCATGCATTCCGGTTCCGAATGCAGTTCCCGGATCGATATGCACGATCATCTTGCCTTCATCTTCCGGCTTTACTTCTTCCCAGGACGGAATGATCAGGATATCATCCACATAGAACTGGTGAAAATATTTTTTCCAGTTATTGACCCAGTCCACATCCTCTGTCTGGGATTCTTCTATCGTTCCTTCACCTACTTCCACATAGGCACGCATATCTTCCAGTTCATTTTTCACAGCTTCCAGAAGACTTTCTTTATCTTCATCTTCTTCCAGATAGAAACTGATATATGCGATGCCGTCATTGATTCCTGTCTCCGGAAGGATATCAACAAACATCTGCTCTTTTTCCGCCTGTGTCATCGGAATCTTATCCTCAATTTCGATTCCCTGTACACCAAGGTCCATCAGCATACTACTGACAATGTCTTCTGCCTCGGTTGTTGTCTTTAATCTGAATTTATTCCACTTCATATTGGTTCTCCTTTTATTGTTGTCCAAGCAAATAATCAATAAACTGCTGTGCAGTACGTCCGCTTAATCCGCCATGGCTCAGTTCCCATTTGTTTGCCTCCAAAAGAAGCTTTTCCTCTTCCATCTCGACACCATAACGATCTGCAAGCGTGGTGACAATCTTCTGGAATTCTTTTTTATCCGGTTTTCCAAAATAAATGGTCACGCCGAATCTTGCTACCAGCGAAAGTTTCTCCTGTACGGTATCATTGGTGTGCAGTTCTTCATCTCTGTCGGCTTTATCTTTGAATGTCTCACGTACCAGATGTCTTCTGTTGGAAGTTGCATAGATCAGGATATTATCCGGTTTCTTCTCCAGACCGCCTTCGATCACCGCTTTCAGATATTTGTACTCAATCTCGAATTCTTCAAAAGAAAGATCATCCATATAAATAATAAATTTGTAATTCCGGTTCTTGATCTGTGCGATCACATCATTCAGGTCTTTGAACTGATGCTTGTACACTTCGATCATACGAAGTCCCTGGTCATAATACTGGTTCAGGATTGCCTTGATCGAAGAAGATTTACCGGTTCCGGCATCACCAAAAAGCAGACAGTTATTAGCTTTTTTACCCTTTACAAATGCCTCGGTATTATCGATCAGTTTCTTCTTGGCAATGTCATAGCCCACCAGATCATCCAGATGGACGTGTGCGATCTTGGTGATCGGCACGATCTGTGCTCCTTCTTCCGTATGCTCAATACGGAATGCCTTGTGAAGTCCGAAAGTTCCCACTCCGAATTCTTTGTAGAACTGGGTTACAGTTGTCTTAAATTCTTCTGCATCATCTGTCTGTGCAAGAGCTTTGCTTAAGTCGCAGATCCGGTCGCGAATCCTCTTGTTAAATACATGTCCCTTGGCATTGACCGGATGATATTCCTCAATCAGTTCCAGACTGTCTGTACCGAGCTTTTCACCCATCTCTTTCAGATCATATTCGAACAGTTCTTTGAAAATCTGAAAATCATGAAGGGCTGCTTTATTGACGCTTCCCTCTACCTCTCCTACCACTTCACAGGCTGTGCTGTAAGCATTCTCACTGTTGGCAAGCAGGAACGTCAGGAAGGTATGCCAGAGGTTCCCCTCGAATCCATAGTTTGCAGCCAGCTCGATCAGCTCATTTAAATTTTCGAAAAGAAGGCTCTTCAAATCCTCTTTGTTGTAATAATCATTATCTGCATTGTCGATCAGAAATGTCATGTCCCGAAGAAGATCTTCATGTTCCATATAACGATATAATATCAGTTCATTTGTTCTCATAGACGTGTCCTCTCTTTTTCAGTCTAATAATTTCCAAGGATTTTCAGGTTCAGTGCTTCTTCCCTCAGTCCACGGATCGCATTTTTCACTGCGGCATCTGCCAGATTTCCTTCAAAGTCCACAAAGAAACGATATTCCCAGCTTTTTCCTTCTACCGGCCGGGATTCGATCTTTGTCATGTTCAGGTCATTGTAAATAAAATGGGAAAGCAGATGGTACAACGATCCACTCTCATGCGGTATTTCAAAGCAAATACTGATCTTGGATGCATTTTTCAGGAATACCTTCTGGTTCGTGACAATGATAAATCTTGTACTGTTGTCAGATTCGTCATTGATCTCTCTTGCCAGGATATCCAATCCGTAAAGCTCTGCTGCATATTCGTTGCAGACAGCTGCCTGCGTGGTATCCTGGTCTTCCATCATCTTCTTGGCCGCCATAGAAGTATTGGCAACACTGATCTGCTGCCAGGTTCCGTGTTCATCCAGGAAATGGGATGTCTGCATCAGTCCTTGTGGATGTGAATACACTCTTTCAATGCTGGAAAGTGTAGTTCCTTTCACTCCGGCAAGCATATGCTTAATCGGAAGGACCGTCTCTCCTACAATGTAATTTTCAAATTCCACCAGAAGGTCATACACCTGTGTCACCGGACCTGCGGAAGAATTTTCAATTGGAAGGACTGCATAATCTGCGCTTCCCTCTTCAATTGCTTCCATTGCATCACGGAATGACGGTACATGGAAGTTTTTCACATTTTTCCCAAAATATTTTAACATAGCTGCCTGGTTGTTGGCTCCTTCCACTCCCTGGAAAACCACACGTGCACCATCAAGATCCAGCTGATCCAGTCCGATAAAGGGAAGTCTTCCCAGAACTCCTTCCTCAGAAAGACGCTGGTACTGCAGCTTTCTGCTCATGCTCATCAGCTGTTCAAAAAGCTCCCGGATCCCTTTTTTGTTAAAATCTGTGGACACCTTTTCCGCTACTGCTGCCAGTTTCTCGTTCTCTCTTGTCTTATCAAATACTTTTCGTCCGTTCTTTATCTTATATTCTGCAACTCCTTCGCAGACCTTCATACGTCTCTCATAAAGCGTGGTGATCTGGTCATCGATCACATCCAGCTCTTTTCTCATCTCTTCCAGACTCTGCATTGTCCCACTCCTTATCGTTTTATCCTTATGTCTTCTTACGCTGACGTTACTAATTTTTCATTATAATATATTTTTTCTGTAAAATCTACATTTCTTCGCAAACCCGATCAGAAAAAACATGTAAAACTTTGTTGAAATACCCATGTTTTTGTTATATTATAGATAAAGAATATATGAACCCGCACATATTCTGCGGTTATTTTTAAGGAGGTTTCTTATGAGACATTTAATGAGTCCTTTAGATTTTTCTGTGGAAGAGCTCGATAAGCTTATGGATCTTGCAGGTGATATCGAAGCTCATCCGGAAAAATATGCACATGCTTGCGCAGGCAAAAAGCTTGCCACTTTATTCTATGAGCCAAGTACCCGTACCCGACTGAGTCATGAAGCAGCAATGATGAATCTCGGTGGTAATGTACTTGGCTTTTCTTCGGCAGCTTCCAGCTCCGCTACCAAAGGGGAAAGCGTAGCAGATACGATCCGTATGGTTTCCTGCTATGCAGATATCTGTGCGATCAGACATCCAAAAGAAGGTGCACCGATGGTTGCAGCGCAGCACTCTTCAATCCCGGTGATCAACGCAGGTGATGGCGGACATCAGCATCCTACACAGACACTGACTGACCTTTTAACCATCCGTTCTCTAAAAGGACGTCTGAATAATCTGAAGATCGGACTCTGTGGAGACCTCAAATTCGGTCGTACCGTACATTCTCTGATCAATGCCCTGGTGCGTTATGAGAACATCGAGTTTGTACTTATTTCACCGGAGGAACTCCGTCTGCCAGGTTATGTACGCAAAGACGTACTGGATAAGAAAAATATCCCATATACAGAAGTAGAGCGCCTGGAGGATGCCCTTCCGGATCTCGATATCCTTTATATGACACGTGTTCAGAAGGAACGTTTCTTCAACGAGGAAGATTATGTCCGTATGAAAGATTTCTACATCCTGGACAAAGGGAAAATGGAACTTGCGCCAAAAGATATGCTGGTTCTCCATCCACTTCCGCGTGTCAACGAAATTTCTGTTGAAGTTGATGATGATCCAAGAGCTGTTTATTTCAAGCAGGTACAGTATGGTGTCTATATCCGTATGGCACTGATCCTGACACTTTTGGATATTCATGTAGATTAAGGGAGGCGAAAGACATGGTTGAAAATACACTGAACATTGGGAAAATTTCAGAGGGCTTCGTACTGGATCACATCCAGGCAGGAAAGAGCATGGATATCTACAAATATCTGAACCTGGACCAGCTCGACTGTTGCGTAGCCATTATTAAGAATGCAAAGAGTAACAAGATGGGAAAAAAGGATATTATCAAGATTGAGTGCCCGATCGATATTATTGATCTGGATATTCTTGGTTTTATCGATCACAATATTACGGTAAATATTATCGAGGATTCTAAGATCGTCGAGAAAAAAGATCTGAAGCTTCCGGCAGAGATCAAGAATGTGATCAAATGCCACAATCCGAGATGTATCACTTCGATCGAGCAGGGTCTGGATCATGTGTTTGTACTGACCGATCCGGAGAAAGAAGTGTATCGGTGCAAGTACTGTGAAGAGAAATATAATCGAAAGAAGTAGATTCAGCTTTTGAACCGTTAGGTAAAGGGACGCCGTGGGAAAATAAAATATCCTCTCCTGATTCTATATGCAAACCATTCCGATGAGCCTCTGGAAACGGAAATTATGTCAGCAATGGCTTCCATAATTTCTGAATATCATCTCCATTGCACATACATGAATCTGGAGAGGATATTTTATTTTTGATCTCCTTTGCACAGTAAGAAAGATAATTCCGGTATTTTTTTCTTCCTAAAAAACCATCATTTTGATTGTTTTCATTTTTAAATATAGTAAAAATATTTTACAGCTACAACAGCTTACGCCCTCGCGCAATCCATTATCATTTTCTCACACCTCTCATATCCAAGCTGTGAACTGTTGAGTGCCAGTGTATAATTAGCCGCCATCCCCCACTTCTGCTCTGTGTAATAATTGTAATTTGCTCTGCGGCGTTTATCCGTATCTTCCATCATTTTTACCGCTTCTGCTTCTGTAAGATCATACAGTCTGCAGATACGCTGTGCTTTTTCCGGCATATTTCCATGTATAAATACATTCAACACATCATCCCTCTCTTTCAGGATAAAATCTGCATTTCTGCCTATGATCACACAGCTTTCTTTTTCTGCAATTTCCAGAATTATTTTCTTCTGTGTTTCATAAACCATATCTTCTACCGATTTTCCTGTTATATCCCGTCCTGCAAACGCATACACAAATAAGCCCTTTTTCGGCGACAGTTCGGAAGTTTTCTGAATATATTCCTGGGAAAATCCAGACTGCTCGGCAATCTGAGTAATGATATTTTTATCATAATACGCAATTTTAAGCTTTTTTGCGACTTCCTCTCCTATAAAACGTCCACCACTTCCAAATTCTCTGCTGATTGTAATAATTTTTTTTGCCATTTTCGCTCCCTCCTTATTTCAGACTGTCTACTTTGTTCTTTTTCATTCTCTTTAAAAATACATATCCTACCAGACAAGCTACAAGCTCAGTAATTGGAAATGCCCACCAGATCAGTGAAACTCCCGCCTGACCGCTTCTGACAAAAATCGAAAAAAATCCCGCCAGCTGTAATATGATCACAAACTGTCTTAGCAGTGAAATCACAAGTGATTCAAAACCTCCATCCAATGCCTGATAGATTCCCTGATATGCCACATTGATTCCTGCAAAAAGAAAACTGATCGAGATAATTCTCATTGCTCCGAAAAAATATTCTCTTGACTGACCTGCGTTAAACAAGCTCGCAAATGCATCTGGGAAAATCTCTGTAATCACAATCCCTGCAATCATCAAAACTACCGTATAGATCAATCCATAACGGATTCCATCTCTGATTCGCTTTTTGCTTCCCATACCATAGGAAAAAGCGATGATCGGCGTAATCGCATCTCGTAGTCCAAATGCCAGGAAAAGTACAAACTGCTGGACTTTGTAGAACAAACCATATGCGGTCTGGGCTGCCGGGTTGAATTTTAAAATAAGATTCATGACATAGACCATGATCGACATCAGTGCCTGTGCAATAATTGCCGGAAGACCGATCGTATAGATTTCCTTTATAATTCCGGATTCTGGTTTCATATACTTTACACCGTGCTCAAATTCCTTATTTAATTTCATATGGAATACGAATAATAATATTGCAGATACAACCTGTCCGATAACGGTTGCATAAGCAGCACCACGCACTCCCATTTCCGGCACAGGTCCAATCCCGTAGATCATGATCGGATCAAGGATCATATTGACCACGGCTCCTACAACCTGACCGATCGTTGAATAAAGAGAACGTCCGGTTGCCTGTAACAACTTCTCAAATAATGAAAAGTAGATAATTCCAAAAGAAATCACGCAGCATATCCTCAGATAACTTGTTCCCATCGAAAGGACCTCCGGATCCACTGTCTGCGAGGAAATGTATGCTTTTACTCCAAAAATTCCGAACAACAGACATACTGCATAAATGATTGTTCCAAGGAACAGACTGTTTCCTGCAACCTTCGCTGCCTTTCTCGGATTTTGCTGCCCCAGCGTCCTTGCAAGAAGTGCATTGGTTCCCACACCGGTTCCGATTCCAACTGCTACCATCAGCATCTGAATCGGGAACACCAGTGTCAGCGCATTTAACGCCGCTTCACTTCCCACCTTCATGTTTCCGACAAAGGCACTGTCTACAATGTTATAGACCGCCTGTAATGCCATAGATAAGATCATCGGTATCCCCATCTGGATCATAAGCTTATTTACCGGCATCTCCCTCATCTTGTTACTTTCTGCCATTTTAACTTGCTCCTCCTTCTTCTAAAAAATAACTATGCCGCGGCACATAGTGCCTTTTATTTCATAAAAAATTCCGAAAGAACTTTTAATGAAATAAAAAAAGTATGTACTTATCTCATAAGTTGGACTTACGCTGATAAGCTACACACTTTTCCATGGCATTATTATAAAAAACAAAAAACGAGCAGCAAAACTGGATTTACGCTAGTTCGGCTACTCGTTCAATAATTTATTATATTGGGCGTTTTTCAAAAAGTCAAACAAAAATTTCAGAAAATTCTTTCTCCTATGAACCATTTTTATCATTTACAAAATTCGACATTTTTATCATTTACCTTTTATTCAACAACTTTTTATAAGAAAGATCAATGGCAAATGCCCCAAGCGGCGCTGTCAGTACGATCGCAAGTACTGCCACCGTAAGCACCATATCCCCGCAGGCAAATCCCAGCGAAAGCGGAATTCCTCCGATTGCCGCCTGCACCGTTGCTTTTGGTGTATATGCCATCATCACAAAGACTTTCTCTTTTCCACCAAGACTGGTTCCAAGCAGGCATACAAATACGCCAAGCATCCGGAACAGCAATGCGCCTGCAATCAAAAGCACTGCCTTAATTCCAACCTTTCCCAGATACCCGATATTGACCGTTGCTCCAACCAGTACAAACAGAAACACCTCTGCTCCAACCCACAATTTTCCGTATTTTATGGAGATTCTTTTTGCAACAGTCTCTCTTTTTCTCTGCAGTCCGATTCCGATAAACATAATTGCGATCAGCGCGGAAAATGTAATTGCAGTTGTCAGCCTGTCTTCGATCGTAACAAGCAAAAATGATATACTCAAAATAATCAGAACCTTTGAAGTATCCCGGATATGGACTCTTTTAAAGAAGTAGCCCAGCAAGGTTCCGGTAATCAGCCCTATTATGATTCCCAAAATGATCGATACCGGGATATTTACAAAACTGATAACGGAAGCTCCCTTTCCCTGCATCATCCCCACAAACGTAGAAAATAATACGATCACATAGACATCATCTACGGATGCCCCGGCAAGGATCAGTTGGGGGATTCCTTCCTTTACTCCGTATCCTTCCTCCATCATTTTTACCATTCTCGGCACTACAACCGCCGGTGAAACGGCTGCAAGAACTGCTCCCATAATTGCTGCTTCCAGCAAGCTGATTCCCATCAGTTTTGGTGCGAGTAAAAGCATTCCCAGAAGTTCAAAACTCGCAGGGACAAAACACATCATCACAGCAGACCTTCCAATCTTCTTCAAACCCGACAGATCCAGTCCAAGACCTGCCCTTGTTAAAATGATGATCAATGCAATTTTCCGAAGCTCGGATGAAATTCCAAGAATACTCCCGTCCAGCAGATTCAGGACATATGGTCCGAGAACCACACCGGTCGCTAACATTCCAAGCAAACCTGGCAATTTGATCTTCTGACAGATCCAACTCATACACATTCCAACAAGCAGGATCAGCGCAATACTTAATAACATAAAAAATACCTCCTATAGACGCAGAAAAAAGCTGAGACTTTCTGCGTGTCATGTAATCGCAGAAGTCATCAGCTTTTATAAGCGGTTTAAGCAATCTTGTTACTAAGGGAGAACCTCATTCCCTTTATTTTCTGTTGAAAGTGTAACATACCAGCTTCCATTTAGCAAGAAAATCTGGATTTTTGTTTTGCATTTTTCACCTGTAAGAAAATTACTGTTCCTTTTTCCTGTTCATATAGATAAAGAAAATCACATTCATAATTACCCCGACAGTCGTAGACACCGGTGCTGCCAGACCGATCTTTGTCAGGCTGGCGTTTGGCTGGATACTCATCACATAAGCGAACGGCAGACGTACCAGAAGTGTCTGGATCAGGCCCTGCGTCATAACCCATACCGTCTTATTATTTCCGTTAAAATATCCGATCATGCTGAAAAGGATTGCAGTCACAATGGTTTCTGCCCCAAATCCTCTCAGATACTCAAAAGCTCTCTGGATAACTGCTACATCCGTGGTAAAGAATCCTGCAAGCAGATCTCCCTTAAACATCACCAGTACAAATACAACACATCCTACAGTCAATCCGATTCCAATTCCTGTAAACAGCGCATGTTTCGCTCTTTTTATCTTTCCGGCTCCGATGTTCTGCGATACGAAAGAAGCCATGGACTGCATCAGGGCACTTGGTACCAGCATGACAAAATTTACGATCTTGCATGCAACACCATAACCGGAGGATGCTTCCAGGCCGAGCCGGTTGACAAATGCACATAGTGCCAGAAATGAAATCTGTGTCAGTCCTTCCTGAAGTGCGAGTGGCAGTCCGATCTTAAGGAATTTCCCACACTGCGGATTCCATCCGAAACTCTTTCTGGAAATCGTAAACGGAAGGTTCTTTTTCATCAGGATGATGACTGCAAAGACAACGCTGCATCCCTGTGCCATTACAGTCGCAATTGCCGCTCCCGCTGCATCCATATGAAGTCCTGCAACCAGAACAAGATCCCCCATGATATTGATGATACATGCGACCAGAACAAATAACAGCGGGGATTTGCTGTCTCCCATTCCTCTGAATATAGCGGCCAGCACATTATATGCCACGATAAAGAAAATTCCACATCCGCAAATACGCACATAGCTTGATGTAAGGGTAACTGCCTCTTTTGGTGCCTGCATCAGAACAGAAATCGGATGTGCAAACAACACCATTAAAATAAACAGCAGAACGGATATCCCAGCAAATACAACTGCGGATCCTCCGATTACAGAACCAATCTGTTCTGCCCGTTTTTCTCCCAGATACCGGGCGATCAGTACCGTCACGCCCATTGCAAGCTGTGTCACTACAAATGTCACCAGATTCAGTACCTGGCTTCCTGTAGAAACCGCAGAAAGTCCCGATGTCGAGCCATAACGCCCGACCACCAGAAGGTCTACTGCACCGTAAGCCGCCTGCAGGATCAATGCCCCCAGAATCGGTATCATAAAGGCAACCATTTTCTTCAAAATGCTTCCCTGTGTAAAATCTGTCTTATCTGCTGCCATCGTATTCTCTCCTCTCTCTCATAATCTGATAGAATTTTTCGATTGTCCGGATCATATTCTGAGCATCCTCTTCCGATATCTCGTCCATATAAGGTGCTAGCATGTCAAAATACTGTGCATCGAATTTCTGATGCAGTTCTTTTCCGGCCTCTGTGATCGTAATATAAGTCACTCTTCCGTCATCCGGCGATGCAATCTTCTGAAGAAATCCCTTCTCTTCCATTTCCTTTACGGTTCTGGTAACACCGGGTCTTGGAAGATTTAGTGCATCACTAATATCCGATATCTTCACGGAAACATCATCTTTTTCCAGCATCTGAATCGCATCCAGATACTGGATAAATGTTGACCGCACACCACTTGGCAGCGGCGGAAGCAGCTCCCGGATTCGCTTTGCCTGGTAGCATGCATCAAACATTCTCTTAATTGTTCTGTTTTCCATGTACCTGTTCCTCCTGTAATTATTTTTGTGAAACCATCATTCTCTGTTTTTTTTGATCTTATGATAATATTAAAATAATTATCACAGTTAATTACCATTGGTAATTATATGAATGATTTTTTTATTTGTCAATAGTAAATAAAAAGCCAATATCAGATGCGATTTTTTCATCGCAAAAGATATTGACCATTGTTTTATATATTTCTCTTAATCCAACGATGTAAGAAGCCATTCTCTGTGTTTTCCATCCAGCTCCATTCCACTACCGCTGGCTCTCATAATTACAGATCTGAATGGCTGCACCAGGTGTTGTAACAATGACTTTGGACGGTGTGATGACAAGTGCTCCCTTTGCAGTAGCAGCACCTTTAAACATGTCTTCAACCATAGCCTTGAATGTATCCACGATGGCTCCCTCTGTAATATATTCCGCAGTTCCTTTGATCTGGTATCCTTCCAGATTCTGTGCATCGTATACGGAAAGTCACTATGAAATTTCATAGTAAAAGCTTCTAAAATAAATCCAGCATATTATCCAGATACAGTTCTTCTCTCACATGCAGCTGATATTCCGGCTTTGTCATATAATACAGCAGAAATTCCAGAACCAGCGCACTTCCAAGTGCCCTGCCCTCGATTTTAAAATTCGTAAATCCCATCAGCAAATAAATATTTTTGATGTCATCTACGCTGATAAATCCGGGATTGGTCATTACTTTTGAAAAGCGGTAGCCTTCTTTCGCATTCGGCGCAGTGCACCGATGTTCTTCCCCGGCTTCTCCCAGATTTTTCCGGCTCACATCTTCGTAACAGATTTTTCTGTCCCTGCAGCCAAACCAGCAGCATTCATTGCACAGAAATTCGACTTTATCTTTCTGGGCTTCTGATAATGTATTCCATTTATCCAACACCTTATTCAGGCGAAAATCCGGCACAACATACTGAAACTCTTCTCGCTGTATTTCCCGCAGGCACTCCTGAAACTCCGTCAAAACCTTCGTGGTAGATGAGACAAAATATAATCCGGGATAATTCTTTTTCAAATAATCCAGCAGCAGATCCGAGTGTACGATCACACCGTTTTTCACACCTGTGCCTTCCTCAAACAACCGACAAAACGCATTGCATCTCTTATCCGCAAGATGCTCTTCTCTGAGCAGGGAATTGCTAAAGGTCAGGCGGGCAGAAATCCTGTATTCCTTCGTAAGTGCAAGCACTTCTTCCGGCTCTGCCTCTCCCATCCCCACACGTCCACCGCCCCACAGGCAGTCTTCCGGAGCGCCATAAATAGAGCCAATCTCACACCAGTCATAAAAATACTCCCTGTGTGTATAAAACAACGGCAGAAACAGCTTGTACAGTTCATAAAATTCAAACAAGCCCGGAAGGTGGTAATATGCCATGTCTCTTTTCCTCTGAATTTTGAAACAATCGTTCTTCATTTTTCTTTACATCCTCCACTCCTGCTATTTGCTTTCATTCTCTTTTTTTATTTAGAAAACAATTACTGTTCCGTTTTACTTTAACACAAACTGTTTGAAATCAACAACATTACTTCCTTCATAAATAAAATACAAAGGCTGTACTCCTCTTACTGTTACTCTGCACTCTGGATCTGACATTCTCCATTCTTCCGATGGCATAATTGGTATTTTCCCTACATTCCCTGTCTTCACCAGATTGTGTAAAATAAGGGTGCTATCCGTTCCGGTCTTCCATCTGAGACCGCCTATCAGATTTCGAAAAGCTTTTCAACTGACGCCGACTCAATACCGCAGGCATGTCAAAAAAATTCTAAACCAAACCTTGAAGAAAATAAAATAAATTCTATTTACGAAAAAAGAATCTGTATACTTCAAAAATATAAGTACAGATTCTTTTCAAAATTTCTCAATTAAAAATAAAAAAGCAAGCAAAACGATAAGCCGGGTTATGTCGTGGACGTTCATCTATCCAGTTCTGCTGTTGCCAGCAGACTCAAGCGACCAACCTGAAGCATGACGGGCCGCCATACCACTTCTTTTCGGTCTTGCTTCGGATGGGGTTTACATATGCCCTGTGTGTTACCACCCAGGCGGTAGTCTCTTACACTGCCCTTCCAACCTTACCTGCATCTACAGGCGGTATATTTCTGTTGCACTATCCTTAGAGTCACCTCTACCGGACGTTATCCGGCATCCTGCCCTGTGAAGCCCGGACTTTCCTCGTCTGCAGCCTTTCGGCACCTGCATCCGCGAACGTCTGTCTTACTTGCCTTAGATACTTTATCATATTTTTTTATCAGTGTAAAGGATTTCTTCTACACTCCCGGATCAACCTGCAGCTCATTTCCGTCTGCTGCCGTTGTCGCAAGAGTATCACAACGTTCATTCTGCGGGTGTCCATCATGCCCTTTTACCCAATTGAAGTTCACCTGGTGCGGCTTTTTCGCTTCCAGAAGACGCTTCCACAGGTCGGTATTCTTGACCGGCTCATTCTTCCCACGCTTCCAGCCCTTTTTTATCCATCCCTCAATCCAGTGCTGATTGAATGCATTGACCACATATTGGGAATCAGAATAAAGCTCTACCTCGCAAGGTCTGTTGAGCGCTTCCAGCCCCCGGATGACAGCCATCAGCTCCATCCGGTTATTGGTTGTCCGCACATAGCCGCCAGAAAGCTCTTTAACGTGAAGTTCTCCCTTCGGGTCTACATATTCCAGAACGACTCCATAACCGCCCGGTCCGTCCGGATTACCTCTTGCCGCTCCATCTGTATAAATACTGACTTTCATAAATTGTCTCCTTATAGTTCAAATACCTGTCCCTTTTCCCGGACCCGCATGATCTTCTCCCGGTATGGCTCTGATACTTCCATTCCGATAAGCCGGTCCTGCACCTCGTACTGCTTCCACATATGCATCGGAAATACAATCTTCGTATCCGTATGCCGCATATACCAGTCAAAGCCCCAGTAAAACTGCTCTTCCTGTCTCGGGTCAAGCACGACAAATGCAAGATCGATCTTCTCACCGACCAGCGTTTCAATCTCCTTTTGATAATCGCCGCGCATCATCCGGTTATACGCATCATCTTCCTCTTCCCAGTGCCACCAGTTCAGATCCCCTGCATGATAAATGATCCTGTCTTCGCATCTTACCAGAAAGGCAACCCCTTCATCGGTTGAGCGCAGGCTTTTTACCTTTGTATCCCCGACAGTAATCTCATCCCTTTTTCGCATGAAATGTTCCGATTCACGCTGCTCCTTTTTCGCAATTCTGATATCCTTCGGGAAAATATATTCCACATCCGGATACACATCCGCAAGCTTCAGGATCTCTCTGTTAAAATGATCCGGATGGGAATGGCTGGCAAACACCAACAGCTTCTTCGCTGGATCAAACTCCGGCATCGTTCCTTCATAATAGTCAAATAATAGAATATGGGATTCCAGTTCCACTGAAAATCCGCTGTGTCCGATATACGTCACCCTCATCTGTCTGCCTACTCCTCAACATCATCATGTTCACCGACTGCCGTCTCTGTCGCATAAACAATCTCCGGAAGAACATATTCCAGACACTCTTTAATGATCTTCGGACTTCCCGGAAGATTGACGATCAGGGATTTACCCCGGATACCTGCTGTTCCTCTCGTCAGCATTGCCCTTTTTCTGGTCCGTGTCATAAAAAGACGCATCGACTCTCCGATCCCCGGAATCTCCTTATCGACCACTGCCTTTGTCGCTTCCGGAACACAGTCCTCTTCTCTGCATCCGATCCCACCGATCGTAAGGATCAGATCTGCCATCTGTGCATCCGCGATCTTCGCAAGGATCTTGCGGATAACCTCCCTGTCATTTGGTACCGGCTGTACAAGCTCTGTCTTGAAGCTGACCTGATCGAGCACTCTTCGCACGATTGGCGAACACGTATCATCCTTCTGTTTTCTGTATATCATGGTGTCTGCTGATACAATTGCTACTTTCATAGATGTCCCTCTTTTCTTTTCTCCTCACGTATAGATTTCATGGTATCTTATATGACCATTCATTCCATGAAAATGTATCCCCTAACGTATAGACTTTAGTATAACATACTCTCGGATTGCCATGCAAGTTTCCTACCGCCAATCGAATTGATTTAAGAAAAATTTTAGATAATGATGCAAACCATACCTCCGTTGCTGTCATTGACGATCTTCTGCATGGTGTCCTGCAGTTTTGCCTGACTTTCATCTCCGATCATGGCGATCTTGTTTCGCACGCCATCCATCACCAGCTCTTCGATCGATTTTCCGAAAATATTGGTTCCCCAGACTCCATCCGGGCTCTTTGCCGCCTCGTTGATATAATTTACCAGATCCTTTGCCTGCTGCTCACTCCCCACGATCGGCGCGATCTCGGTCTCAATGTTAGCTCGGATCATATGGATAGAAGGTGCTTCCGAACGGATCTTTACTCCGTATTTATTGCCCTGCCGGATTACCACTGGATCGTCCAGCCGGATTTCTTCTCTTGTCGCGCTGACTACACCGTAGCCTTTCATTTTAACCGAAGCAAGTGCATCTTTGACACTTTCATATTCTTTCTGGAGCATGGCAAGATTACGCACTGTATGGATCAGATCATATTCCCCGCTGATCTGCGTTCCGGTCAGATCACTTAACATTTCATAATAACAGCCATCTTCTACCTTGATTTCAACCGAGATTTCACCGGTATCCATGGACACACCTGTTACATTTACTGCATTTATGTAGGTACTCTGCTCCGGCTTCCGGATCTCCATCGCATCCCGGATTTCTCCGATTCTGCCCATGACTTCTCTTGCATAAGATACCAGCTCTTCCCGGACCTTGTGATCTGCTGTAAGTATTTCCACCCATTTTGGAAGGAAAAAATTTACTTCTGTGACCGGAAATGCAAAGAGCACATTTTCCATGATCCGGTGGATATCTTCTTCCCGAAGCTGTTCACAGTTGACCGGAAGTGCCGTTACCTGATATTCTTTCTGGATTTCTTCTGCCACGTTTTTTGCCTCTGCGCTGTATGGTTTCCGGGTATTGACCAAGACCACGAACGGCTTGCCAATGCTTTTCAGCTCCTGGATCGTTTTCTTTTCTGCCGCCCGGTAGCTGTTTCTGGGAAGCTCTCCGATACTTCCGTCTGTCGTCACAACAATCCCGATCGTGGAGTGGTCATGGATTACCTTTTTCGTCCCGATTTCTGCCGCCTTTGTAAACGGAATTTCTTTTTCGTTCCACGGCGTTTTCACCAGACGTTCTGCTCCATTTTCCATGTGACCGGCGGCTCCCTCCACCATATAGCCCACACAATCGATCAGACGCACCAGCACACTCACATCCTTTGCGAGCTGGATTTCGGCAGCTTCTTTTGGCACAAATTTCGGCTCCGTTGTCATGATGCTCTTCCCTGACGCAGACTGCGGAAGCTCATCCACCGTCCGCTCTTTTGCATGCTCATCGGTCATTTTCGGCAGCACCAGCACATCCATAAAACGCTTGATAAAGGTTGATTTGCCACTCCGTACCGGTCCTACCACACCCAGATAGATCTCTCCATTCGTCCGGCACTGTATATCCTTGTATAAATCAAATGTATCCATACACTGTCCCCCTTTGATTGCTGATACAGTGTATGCGGGCTTTCCCCGGTTTAGAACAACTATACTGCCAGTTCACTTTTACTTTCTTGCCATCAATTTCAAAATCGGGTATGATAAATGGTAACAAAAAGCGTATTACAGGCACGTAATGCCTTTCATTTATCAGAAAATCCTATCGGGATTTTCTTACAGTCAAAAAAGGAGGTATCCTATGCACGTAGGAAGAAAAGCACAGAAAAGAGAAAAAAAAGCCATGTCTGTCTCCCTGTACGGGAATCTGTTTTTCGTTATCGTTGAGATCGTCATGGCAATCTACACCAGTTCCCAGGCAGTTCTTCTGGACGCAATCTATGACGGAGTCGAGTTCTGCATGCTCCTGCCGTCGCTTTTTCTGATTCCGCTACTTTACAAGCCATCCAATGAAAAGCACCCGTTCGGTTATATGCAGATTGAATCTATGTTTGTCGTTGTCAAGGGCATTACCATGACTGGCGTTACCGTCGGGCTGATCCTGAACAATATCGAAATCATGATTCATGGTGGCAGAAAAGTCGCTTTTGATACCATTGCCTGGTTTGAATTATTTGCATTTTTTCTGGGAATTACCGTATCCATTTATCTCAAATATAAGAATCGTCTGATGGATTTCCCACTGATCACAATGGAAATGGAAGGCTGGGAGATCGACAGTATTGCCTCTTTCGGTATGGCAATTGCCTTCTTTCTTCCGGTTCTGCTGCCTTTTCCATGGTTCAGACCCATAACACCTTATCTTGACCAGATCATTACCGTCACCCTGTCCATCTTTATGCTGCCGACGCCGATAAAGACGGTAATAACCGGACTTCGGGATCTGTTCCTGATCCCGCCGGAGGAAGAGACTGTTGATGAAATTAAAGAAACGATCGAACCTGTCCTAAATGCCTATGGTTACAAAAAACTCTACTATGACATTCTCCGTACCGGAAGAAAGCTCTGGATCAGTGTTTACATCACCTTTGACAAAGATCTGGTTTCCATTACCCGGTTTAAGATCGTACAGAATTTCTGTATCCAGGCTCTTGCGAAAAAATATACGGATTTTTATTTTGAACTTCTGCCGGATATTGTGTTTACCACGGATGATGAGGCATTGACCAATCATATCGTAAACCAGTCGGAAGAAGTGGATCCGAATGCATAATTTGCAGACTGAATTATCTGATCTTTATTCTTTAAAAATACTCATTTTCCAAGAAAAGCTGCCTTAATCGGCAGCTTTTCCTTTAAATTCTTTGATTGGATTCTTGATAAATTTTATGTACTGCTTTCTCAGCCATTCGATCAGCTTCGTCAGATACCGAAGTACCGGCTCGGTCGCGATAGAGAATACTACAAAAAGCATAATGCATTTTCTGGACATTCCCGTAATCGCAAATAACTGTGGCAGGAAGATACTGCATCCTAACAGTCCGATCACGCATCCGATCCAGACGATCATACGCAGTGCATTCATCGGCTGGCAGATCCGGTAAAGGATCATGAATCCGACAATTGCAAGCAGCATCGTCGCCGCCGTAGAAATATCTTTGGATGCAACTCCGAACGTCTGTCCAAATACAACCAGCGCACCAACCGCAAATACATCCGTAAGTCCTGCCGGAAGTGCCTTTAAGAACACATTGGTCAGGAAGTGTCCCTTAATGATATCCCGGTTCGGCTGCAGTGCCAGGAAGAATGCCGGAATACCGATCGTATACATGCTGATCAGCGATACCTGAGATGGCTCCAGCGGATAGGTAATCATAAAGACTGCCGAGAAAATTGCAAGCAGGAAGGAAAAAATATTCTTCACCAGGAACAGACTTGCTGAACGCTGAATGTTATTGACAACTCTTCTTCCTTCCAGAACAACCTCCGGCATCCTTGAAAAATCGGATTCCAGAAGTACCACCTGGGACGCCTGGACCGCCGCATCGCTTCCTGATGCCATCGCCACCGAACAGTCTGCATCCTTCAGGGCAAGTACATCATTAACACCATCACCGGTCATAGCGACCGTCATTCCCTGCTTTTTCAGTGCCTGCACAAACTGTCTTTTCTGTTCCGGGATTACCCTTCCGAAGACCGTATATTTGCTCACCGCAAGGGCAATATCTTCTTCGGTCTTTAATGTTCCCGCATCCACGTAATTCTCTGCGCCTTCAATTCCGGCCTGCTTCGCAGTCTCCGATACGGTGATCGGATTATCACCGGAAATAACTTTTATCGCAACACCCTGGTTCGCAAAATATTTGAAAGTCGCAGGCGCTTCTTCCCTGACTTTATTGAGAAGGAGGATATAACCAAGCGGCGTTACCGTTCCAGTCAACGGCTTACCATCCGGCTCTCCATCATAGCTTCCAAATACCAGTACACGGAACCCCTTGGACGTATACTGTTCTATTCTTCCCTGATACTTTGTATAATCCTCACGCAGGACAAATTCCGGTGCACCAAGCACATATGCCTGATCTTTGAAAATTACTCCGCTATATTTGACCGTGGAAGAAAAAGGAATCACTTTTTCCGGCACTTTATCTGAATGCTCTGTAAAATGTTCTTTCATCGCACACATCGTGCTGTTATCCGCGTCCATTCCTTTGACAAAATCGCCGATCATCCGGTTCAGATCCGGCATCTTTTCTTCGTCATAGGCCTTGGCTTTCGCCACTTCGCTGACACACATACTGTCTTCCGTGATCGTACCTGTCTTATCAACACAAAGCACATTCACCCGCGCCAGAGTCTCGATACTCTTCATATCATGGAGCAATACCTTCTTCGATGCAAGACGCATTGCGCTCACCGCAAGTGCCACGCTTGCAAGAAGATATAATCCTTCCGGGATCATGCCGATCACTGCAGCAACCATGGAGATAATGCTCTGCCGGAAGCTGTCGTGATTATAGAAATAACTCTGCACGAACAAAATGATTCCTATCGGGATCAGTGCGATTCCGACTATTTTTACCAGCTTGTCCAGGGAATGGATCATCTCCGACTGTTCCCCCTGCTGCATGGCTTTTGCTTCCAGAGTCAGCTGTGAAATATAGGAATCTGCTCCGACCTTGTCCAGACGTGCATGACAGCTTCCTGATACCACAAAACTACCTGACATCAGATGGTCTCCACGCTTTTTCGTGATCTCATCGGATTCACCGGTAAGTAAAGATTCATTGACCTGAACCTCACCAGCTTCAACGACCGCATCTGCACAGATCTGGTTCCCTGCACGAAATACAACAATGTCATCCACAACCAGCTGATCCGCCTCCAGATTCAGCGATACCCCTCCACGGATTACCTCTGCGTGCGGCGCATTCAGCATGGTCAGCCTATCCAGTACTTTCTTGGATCGGATCTCCTGAACGATCCCGATCAGTGTGTTGCAGATAATGACCGGCAGGAATGTCAGATTTCGAAAAGAACCTACCAGACACAGCAGAATCGCCAGAATCAGAAAGATTAGGTTGAAATAGGTAAATATATTATTATGAACGATCTCTTTTGTCGTAAGTCCCGGCGGGGTAACCTCATCATTGGTCCAGCCATTCTCTTCCCTTATCCGGATCTGCTCGGGATTAAGACCTACCCGGTAGTCCGGAACCACACGCTGGATCTCGCCGCGAACGACCTCTTCCTCTTGTGTTTCTTTTTCTTTTTTTCCGAATTTCATACAAAAAATCCTCCTGTATACACGTCATTATACGCCTATACGGAAGGATTTTCCATTAAGACTTTATGAAATTTCTTTGAAACTTTAATTCCACGGAAGGTTACTGTATTCGCTGCGTCCGTCACGCATCATCAGTTCGCTTACCGCATCCTTTGCAGGTTTGCCTTCAAAAAGTACCTGGTTGACCTTTTCCACGATCGGCATGGATACCTCATATTTTTCAGCCAACTCTCTTGCCGCTTTTGCTGAATACACGCCCTCGACTACCATCTTGACCTCAGCCATCGCTTCTTCCATCGTCATTCCCTCACCGATCAGAACACCTGCCTTACGGTTACGGCTGTGCTTACTTGCACAGGTGACGATCAGATCGCCGATTCCGGTAAGTCCGGTAAAGGATTCCAGCTTTCCACCCATCTTTATACCCAGCCTTGTAATCTCTGCAATTCCTCTGGTGATCAGAGCAGCTTTGGTGTTATCCCCATATCCGAGTCCATCTGCAACTCCGGCTGCAAGTGCAATGACATTTTTCAGGGAGCCACCAAGCTCAATTCCTTTGATATCCGGACTCGTATAAACGCGGAACACATCATTCATAAAAATTTTCTGCAGATAAATGGCGGTTTCTTCTGTCTCTGCTCCGACTACAACCGTTGTCGGAAGTTCGCGGCTTACTTCTTCCGCGTGACTTGGACCTGAAAGAACAGCTACATTTGCCTGCGGAATCTCTTCTTCAATCTGCTCGGAAAGTGTCTTTAAAGTACCCTCTTCAATTCCTTTTGCCACATTGACCAGAATCTGCTCTTCCTTTACATACGGGCACATTTTCTTCGCCGTAGCTCTGGTTGCCATAGACGGAACTGCAAGAACGACCACATCTTTTCCTTCCACGCTTCCCTGCAGATCTGTTGTGATCTCGATCTCCTCCGGGATATGAACGCCCGGAAGCTTACTTGGATTTTCCCGCTTCTCCCTAATCTCATCTGCTTCTTCTTTTAAATAAGACCAGATGGTTACATGATGTCCGTTTTTATTCAGTACCAGCGCCAGGGCCGTTCCCCAGCTTCCTGAACCGATAACTCCGATTTCTGCCATAATTATTACCTCTTATTTTTTCTTTTTTGAAAAACTGATCTTGCTCTCTGTACCATTTCTCAGACGTCCGATATTCGCATGGTGGCGGATAAATGCAGAGAGAACAAAAAGCGCTCCGATTCCATACATTTCAAACAGATACTTCTGCGCCATTCCAAACATTCCCATCTGTCCGTCAATGACAAGTCCGACAAGGAACAGTACGGAAATCACCAGCGATCCCAGTGATACATAACGTGTCACGGCAACAATTACGATAAACACAATCAGACATACTGCCGCAATCCGAATATCTGTAGATAAGATCATACCTGCCGTAACTGCAATTCCCTTTCCGCCCTTGAACTTCAGATAGAATGGAAAATTATGTCCAAGCACTGCCCCAAAACCTGTATACAGCGAAAGGAGCGGTAAAATATCTGCGTGAGACTGTCCGTAAATTCCGCGGACCACCAGAACTGCGATCACGCATTTGAAGCAGTCACCTAGCAGGGTGATCATTCCGGCTTTGATTCCCATGGTGCGAAGTGCATTGGTAGAACCTGCATTTCCGCTTCCCATCTTGCGGATATCTACCCCCTGAGTTTTTCCATAGAAATAGCCGGTCTGAAACAGACCAAATATATAGCCGATCAGCAAACATACAAGACGTTCCATCTTATTTGTCCTTCTCCTTTCTCTCCCTGATAAAGAATTTAAGAGACGTTCCACGGAAGCCAAACGCTTCACGGATCTTATTCTCCAGATATCTCGTATAAGAGAAATGCATCAGTTCTTTATCATTTACAAAGATGACAAATGTCGGCGGTTTGACCGCTACCTGGGTAATATAGTAAAGTTTCAGCCGTTTTCCCTTATCTGACGGCGGCTGCTGCATTGCAACAGCTTCGGTCATGATCTCGTTAAGGACACCCGTAGCCACACGGAGTGTCTGGTTCTCAATAACGGTGTCGATCATGTCAAAGAGCTTCGGAAGTCTCTGGCCTGTCAGTGCAGACACATACATGATCTCTGCGTAAGGCAGGAAAGACAGCACCATCCTGATCTGATGCTCATATTCCCTCGTGGTCTTATCGTTCTTTTCAATGGCATCCCATTTATTTACAACGATGATGACACCTTTTCCACGCTCATGTGCGATTCCTGCGATCTTGGCATCCTGCTCGGTTACTCCTTCTGCCGCATCGATCACAACCAGGACCACATCCGCTCTTTCTACTGCCGTAACTGTACGGATAATACTGTAGCGCTCCAGTTCCTCTTTGATCTTATTCTTACGGCGAAGTCCTGCTGTATCAATGAATACATACTCTTTTCCATTGTGCATTACTTCTGTGTCAATGGCATCTCTTGTAGTTCCGGCAATATCGGATACGATCACACGGTCTTTTCCGATCAGACGGTTGATGATCGAAGACTTCCCGACGTTCGGTTTCCCAACGATCGCAACTCTCGGACGGTCATCTTCCTCTTCCTGGCCTGCCCCTTCCGGAAAATATGCCAGAACCTTATCCAGCATATCTCCAATTCCAATTCGTTCCGATGCTGAGATCGGAACCGGATCTCCGATTCCCAGATTATAAAATTCATACACATCCGGCATCATCTTGTTAAAATTGTCCACTTTATTGACAACAAGGATGACTGGCTTGTGGGAGCGGCGGAGCATATCTGCCACTTTTGAATCGGAATCTACAAGTCCCTGCTTTACATCTGTCATAAACAGGATCACATCTGCAGTGTCAATGGCGATCTGTGCCTGCTCTCTCATCTGGGAGAGGATCACATCACGGCTGTCCGGCTCGATTCCACCGGTATCGATCAACGTAAATTCTTTATCGAGCCAATTCACTTCTGCATAAATTCTGTCGCGGGTAACACCCGGCGTATCTTTAACGATTGCTATCTTTTCTCCTGCCAGTGCATTAAAAAGCGTCGACTTTCCAACGTTCGGCCGCCCTACAATGGCAACAACTGGTTTACTCATATTTTCTTCCTCCTGATATTTATTCGGAATTCTGCTTCTATATCATACTAGATTTCTTCAAAAAATGCAATTTTTTAACGCCTCTTTCTTGTCATTGCTTTTAAATAATGGTATAAAGGATAGGTAAGATTAGATAAAAAGCGCGTAAAACGCTTATTATAAGGAGGCACTCATGACAAATATCGAACTTATGGAAAAAGCTCTTCCGACAGCACCACTTAAAATTGCTGCTCTGGAAAGTTGCAAGGATCTGGCAGAAAAAGTGGATCAGTACATCGTATCGTTCCGCAAAAATTCTCTGCATGACTTTCTGGATCCTGCAATCTATTCATCTTATGAAGCAGATTCTTATCTTGCAAAGAACAGTTGCCCACGTTTTGGTTCGGGGGAAGCAAAGGGAATGTTTGGCGAAAGTATCCGCGGAAAAGATCTCTTTATTATGGTGGATGTCTGCAACTACAGCCTGACATACACAGTAAACGGACATATCAATCACATGTCACCGGATGATCACTATCAGGATCTGAAGCGTATCATCTCCGCTTCTACAGGGAAGGCACACCGTGTAAATGTAATTATGCCATTCCTTTACGAAAGCCGCCAGCACAAGAGAACCAAACGTGAATCTCTGGACTGTGCAATGGCTCTGGAAGAATTAACCGCAATGGGTGTATCTAACATTCTGACATTTGACGCACATGATCCGCGTGTACAGAATGCGATCCCACTCAACGGTTTCGACAGCTTCAACCCTCTGTATCAGTTCATCAAAGCTCTGTTTAAAGCAGAACCGGATCTGAAAGCAGACAAAGACCATCTGATGATCATCAGCCCGGATGAAGGTGCAATGCAGAGAGCCGTATACTTCTCCAACGTACTCGGGGTTGATATGGGTATGTTCTACAAACGCCGTGATTATTCTACCATCGTAAATGGTAAAAATCCGATCGTTGCACATGAATTCTTAGGTGACGATGTACATGGAAAGACCGTTATCATCATTGATGATATGATTTCTTCCGGTGAAAGTATGCTGGATGTTACCAGACAGTTAAAAGACCGCGGAGCTGAGCGTGTATTTGTATGTACTACTTTTGGTCTCTTTACAGAAGGCCTTGACAAGTTCGATGAATATTATGAAAAGGGATATCTGGACAGACTGATCACAACCAATCTGACCTATCTGCCTCCACAGCTTCATGATAAACCGTATTTCATTGAAGCAGATATGAGTAAGTTCCTTGCACTGATCATTGATTCGATGAATCATTCTACATCTATTAGTGCGGTTATGAATCCGACGGATAAGATTCATGATTTGCTTGCGAAGAGAAACATGAGATAAATTTTGTTGGCGGGAAAGTAAGGATATATTAGCGAACAGACGCCGCAAAAGAACCATAAAGCAGGACAGCTTCCTTTGTGCAAACCATTCCGATGAGCCTCTGAAAGCGAAAATCGTGTTCAGCAATGGCTTCCACGATTTTTGAGTCTCATCTCCATTGCACAAAAATGGAATCTGTCCTGTTTTATGGTTCTCTTGCGGCTGTTTGTTAGTATATTTTTACTTTTCTGGCAAACAAGAAGCTCTTTTTTATATCATATTATTTTGAAAATACTGCATCATTTTTTGTAAGAAGATATATACAGTATTGATTCATACTAATTCCTTCTTTTTGAGAGTGTTCTGCTAGACATTGTAATATTGATTTTTTATATGGACTTTCAGACTGTATGGATACAGACTACATTATCGTTTCCCGAATCGAATCTCCAGAATTATACAATCTTCTGGTGGAAATCAATAAAAATGATGACATAAAAAAAAGAATTATGGCATATGCGCAGAAATTAACTAAAATGCCGTAAACCAATATCTTTCATGGTTTTACGGCATTCTTATTTATCGTATTTACTTATACTGTCCTGTCCCCATCAAAGAATTCCTGTCCGGTCGGGTATGTATAGGAATCTCCGATTTCATGGAGAAGGACGACTTTTAATTTATTATTCAGTGTTTTTTTATCCAGCTTGATTGCTTCGGTAAGCTGTGGGAGTGGGACATCGGCTTTTACCGGAAGTTTATAAGCTTCCAGGACTTTTCGGATGTGCTCGGCTTCGCCTTTTTTGGTGAGTCCTTTCTCTTCAGCGATCTTTGTGATCTGGTACATTCCGATGGCTACAGCTTCACCGTGGCTTTCTCTTTCATAGCGGAAGTGCTGCTCAATGGTATGGGCAAGGGTATGTCCGAAGTTCAGGAGAATCCTCTCTCCGGTATCAAACTCGTCTTCTTCTACAACACGGCGTTTGATATCGACACAGGTTGCGATCACATCGGTTAAATGCTCTTTCAAATTCTCATAGGATCCGCATTTCTCCAGAAGATCAAAGAGCTTGCGATCCTTGATGCATCCGTATTTGATAACTTCCCCCATGCCGTCCGTCACGTAACGCTCCGGCAGGGTTTCCAGTACATCCGGATCGATCAGTACCATCTTCGGCTGGTAAAAGGCACCTACCAGGTTCTTCCCCTGCGGAAGATCGACTGCAACTTTTCCACCAACAGAAGAATCTACCTGTGCAAGAATGGAAGTTGGAATCTGTACGAACTTGATTCCTCTAAGAAAGGTCGCTGCCACAAATCCGGCAAGGTCTCCTACCACTCCACCGCCAAGTGCAACGATCAAGTCTGTTCTGGAAATCTTTGCTTCCAGAAGAGAGCTGTATACACCCGGAAGGGTTTCGAATGCTTTTGACGGTTCTCCATGTGGAATCACGGTTTCCGTACACTCATATTTTTCAGAAAGATTTTTCTTAAGCGCTTCTCCGTAATAAGAATAAACTCTGTCATCGGAAATGATCATGATCTTTGATCCCCGATATACTTCTGCTATTCTTTCTGCTGCTTCTTTCAAAATTCCTCTTTCAATATAAATCGGATAGCTGTGTTCCTTTAAATCTACCGTCATTTTCATCGTTTTGTTCCTCCCAGGCTGCTGTTTTTTACATTTCTTTACCGACTGCTTTTGCGATTCCGGTAATCTCTTTTAACAGTGTATCATATTTTTCCGGTTTCAGCGACTGTGCTCCGTCACAAAGTGCCGTTTCCGGACTGTTATGTACTTCGATGATCAGCCCGTCCGCTCCTGCTGCAACTGATGCTTTTGCCATCGGATCAACCAGCCACCATTTTCCTCCTGCGTGGCTCGGGTCCACAACTACCGGAAGATGGCTGAGTTTTCTTACTACCGGAATAGACTGAAGATCCAGTGTATTTCTGGTATAAGTCTCGAAGGTACGGATTCCTCTTTCGCAGAGGATAACATTTGGATTTCCGGATGCCATAATGTATTCTGCTGACATCATCCATTCTTCGTAAGTTGCATTAAGTCCTCTCTTCAAAAGGATCGGTCTCTTTGTCTGTCCGAGCTGTTTTAACAGGTCATAGTTTTGCATGTTACGTGCACCGATCTGGATCA
The DNA here is from genome assembly GCF_027674365.1 of Coprococcus sp. AM11-30B. Taxonomy (NCBI): domain Bacteria; kingdom Bacillati; phylum Bacillota; class Clostridia; order Lachnospirales; family Lachnospiraceae; genus Coprococcus; species Coprococcus sp. AM11-30B. The sequence goes on from NZ_JAQDVB010000005.1 coordinate 160,234, forward strand.
GGTCTACCTTTTCATCGAAGATTTCCAGATATTCCGGTGACATCAGTTCTGTTACGATCGGAAGCCCTGTCTCTTCTCTTGCTGCACATAAGATTTCCAGACCTTCAAGGCCAAGTCCCTGGAATGAATATGGGCTTGTTCTCGGCTTGAATGCACCACCACGGAGCATATTTGCACCAGATGCCTTAACAGCCTTTGCGATCTCGATCACCTGCTCTTCTGACTCTACAGAACAAGGTCCGGCGATCAGTGCCAGATGTCCGCCACCAACTTTGACACCAGATACATCTACGATGGTATCGTCCGGATGGAATGCACGGTTTACAAGTTTATAAGGTTCCTGTACATGCATAACCTTCTCAACAGAAGAGTCTACTTCGAAAAGCTTTGGATCCACACGGACCGTATCGCCGATACAGCCGATAATTGTAAGATCCTCACCTTTTACAGTATGTACTTCCAGTCCCTTTGCACGGACCATATTCTCAACTCGTTTTACGTTTTCATCACTTGTTCTTGGTTTTAATACGATAATCATAATCTTTTTCCCTTTCTTTTCTCTCTACTAATCATCGAACATGTCTTTTAGAAGTTCCTTCGGAATTTCTGTTAAACTATGCGAAACACGCTCCGCAAGTTTCTCAAATTATCGCGGCAGTCGCCAAGTTTTCGTGCAAGCACGGACTTTGGCTCGTTGCTCGCGTAAATAAAAAAACCCCCGTCTTCTGCAAAAACAGAGGACGAGAGTATTATATACTTCGTGGTTCCACCTCATTTTACAATTGTCTCACGACAACTGCCTCGTCAGGTACGTCGTTCATAACGGTTATACCCTTGCAGATAACGGCTGCTACCGGAAATACCTATTAACAATTCTTCAAAAGAATGCATTCAGTATCCTACTCCAAGAGGAATTCAATATAATCTTCGGTATCCTTCTTCCACCGATAAAGGACTCTCTGTGACGTCTTATTATATTTACTACTTCTTTTCATTGTATTTTGATAGTAGAATATGTAATTTTTAAAATCTATAGCCTATGTTACACGAATCAATAGGCTTTGTCAATCATTTTTAGTAAATTAACGCGAGAAATATTTTTCTTTGATAATATCAACCGGCATTTCTTTTCCTGTCCAGAGCTCAAATGATGCAGCACCCTGATATAACAGCATGTTCAGACCATTCAGCGTCTGGCATCCTGCTGCTTTTGCTTTCTTCAGAAATAACGTCTCTTCCGGATTGTAGATTACATCAAATACAAACAGATCTTTTCTGAACACACTGTCATCTGTGATGATACATCTGTCTGTCTTCGGTGCCATACCGATAGACGTTCCGTTTACCAGAATGGCACTTTCTGTGATCTCCTTTTTGAGGACTTCCGGATCAGAGAAGTCATAGAGGTTGATCTTACAGTCTGTCTTCTCATGAAGTTTCTCGATTGTCTTCTCCGCGCGTGTGAAGAATTCATCACGGATGTTGAATACCGAAATCTCTGCCACTTTGTCAAGTGCTGCCTGGATCAGAATCGCTGCTGCTGCTCCACCCGCTCCAAGAAGTGTCATCTTCTTGCCAATGATATCAACGCCTGTCTCACTGACTGCACGCATGAATCCAATTCCGTCTGTCGTATAGCCTGTCAGGACACCGTTATCATTCACAACAGTGTTGACCGCCCCACCGATCTCAGATGCCGGTGAAAGTTTGTCAACCAGTGAACACATCAGATTCTTGTCAGGCATAGTCAGGTTGAATCCTCTGACTCCCATGACTTTCAGGCCATCTACCGCTGTCTTTAAGTTATCTGTTCCAACATCAAATGCCAAATATGCGTAATCCAGCTCCAGCTGGCGAAATGCCTCGTTATGCATCATTGGGGAAATGCTGTGTGCTACCGGACTCCCCAGTAATCCGGTAAGGACTGTATGTCCTGTAATCTCGTATGCCATTATCTTTTCCTCCTGCGTTACATTTTCACACTGTAAAGTGCTACTTTTGTCCTTTATCATACCATATTTTTCAAAATACGCAAGCATCGTTATAAAAAAGACGATATTTTCCTGCCTTTGAAAAAGCATTTTGAAAAATTTTGAATACCAAATAAGAATGAATGTTCCTATGTAACAAAAAGAGTATCACGTTTCTTCTTGTTCACGTGATACTCTTTCTTTCATGGCTTCTGACTGTTACTGCTGATATACGTTTTACTTTTTCATTTACAATCTGTTTTATTTTACACCATGGTCCACCTGGTACATATGCGAAATCAGGCGGAAGATCTGACTGGTATATCCCCATTCATTATCATAAAAACTGATCAGTTTGAAAAAATGACCGTTTACCTGGATTCCTTCCCTTGCATCAAAAGAGGATGCGTGATTATCTCCGATAAAATCGGAAGAAACAACTTCATCATCCACATAATCCAGAATCTCCTTAAGAGTTGTTTCGGAAGCTTCTTTCATTTTCTTGCAGATATCTTCATAAGTGGTTTCTGTCTTCAAAGCGACATTCAGATCCACAATGGATACATCTGAAGTCGGTACACGATAAGAAATTCCATTCATGCGGTCCTTTAACGCCGGAATAACAAGTGAGATTGCCTTTGCAGCTCCTGTTGAAGATGGAATCAGATTTCCGAATACAGCACGACCTGTACGCCAGTCTTTCAGCGAACGGCAGTCAACTACCTTCTGTTTTGCTGTAGCTGAATGGATAGTAGACATCAGACCATACTCTATTCCATAATTATCCTCCAATACCTTACAGATCGGTGCAAGACAGTTTGTTGTGCAAGATGCATTTGAAACGATCTGCATAGACGACTGATAAAGTTCATGATTCACTCCCATTACAAATGTCGGTGTGTCCTGATCTTTAGCCGGTGCAGAGATGATCACTTTCTTTGCTCCACTCTGGATATGCGCCATTGCTTTTTCTGTCGTACAGTAAGCACCTGTCGCATCTATAATGTATTCTGCTCCACACTCTCCCCACGGAATGTCAGCAGCATTATTTTCTGAATACACTCGGATCTTCTCACCATTTACAACAATTCCATCCTCATATTTTTCCAAATTTCCCTGGAAACGTCCAAAGATCGAATCGTAACGGATCATATAAATCATATAATCCAGATCTGCGTTTCTCACATTGATCCCACAAATTTTAAATTTTTCCGGCTGATTGATGGCAATGCGGAATGCAACTCTCCCAATACGTCCAAATCCGTTTATGCCGATTGTTATTGCCATATTAAATACCTCCCTGTATATGACATATTGATACTCTTTGTATCTTTTCCCTTGCAATAACAGTCCGCCACAATCTATTGCGAGTGTAACACACTTTTTTTTGAAATGCTACCGAAATGGCAGTAATTAATCATTTAACAGGATTCCCATTTTTTTAACAAAAAAGGATGCGCTTTTTCAAACGCACCCTCTGTCACTTTTTATGCAATTACTCTGACTTTCAGAACACCCTCGATCATTTCCAGACCTTTTACCACGTCTTCTGCCACATCATTATCCACATCGATCATCGTATATGCATAGCTGCCACGGCTCTTATTCGTCATATCATCGATATTGACATTATCCTTTGCCAGAAGCGCAGTAAACTGACCGATCATATTCGGAATATTTCTGTGTAGAATCGTAATTCTTGTTTTATCCCTTACCCCCATATCGCATGCCGGGAAATTGACAGAATTACGGATATTTCCATTTTCCAGGAAATCTTTCAGCTCTTCTACTGCCATCTTTGCACAATTATCTTCTGATTCAGCAGTTGACGCTCCCAGATGCGGAATGACAATCGCATGCTTTACTCCTGCGATCTCCGGTGTCGGGAAGTCAGTTACATAGCGTCCGACTTTTCCTCCAACAAGTGCATCCACAATGTCTTCGCTGTTCACCAGTACATCTCTTGCAAAGTTCAGGATCACAACGCCCTCTTTCATCAGACTGATGGCATTCTTATTGATCATACCCTTGGTATCTTCCAGTGCCGGTACATGGATTGTGATATAATCGCACTCCTTGTAGATCTCATCTACATTCTTAGTGTGATGGATGCTTCTTGAAAGTCTCCATGCGGAATCTACAGAAACATATGGATCATAACCATACACTTCCATCCCGAGATGTGTAGCCGCATTGGCAACCAAGACACCGATTGCACCAAGGCCGATCACGCCAAGCTTCTTTCCCTGGATCTCACAGCCTGCAAATGCTTTTTTCGCTTTTTCTGCATCTTTGGCAATATTGCCATCCTCTTCGTTCTCCTGTACCCAGTTGATACCTCCAAGGATATCTCTGGATGCAAGCAGCATACCGGCGATCACCAGCTCTTTTACACCATTGGCATTTGCCCCTGGTGTATTAAATACAACGATTCCCTGCTCCGCACATTTGTCCAGTGGAATATTATTTACACCGGCTCCGGCACGGGCAATCGCTTTTAAATCTTTATCAAATTCCAGTTCATGCATTCCGGCACTTCTTACAAGTACCGCATCTGCTCCTGCCATCTCACCGGCAGGTACATAGTCATCACTGAATTTCTCTAGTCCAACAGGAGAAATCGGATTTAAGCAAAAATATTTATACATATTACAGATTCTCCTCCTCAAACTTCTTCATAAATGCAACCAGGGCTTCCACGCCTTCGTATGGCATTGCGTTATAAATACTTGCACGCATACCACCAACAGTACGGTGTCCTTTCAGGTTCTCAAGACCTGCTTCTTTTGCCTCTTTTACAAATTTGGCATCCAGCTCGTCACTGCCTGTCACAAATGGTACATTCATAAGAGAACGGTCTTTCTTTTCTACCGTACCTTTGAACAGTTTGCCCTGATCCAGGTAGTCATAGAGCAGTTTGGCTTTCTTTTCGTTGCGTTCTTTCATAACTTCCAGTCCGCCCATCTTTTTCAGCCATTTAAATACCTTACCGCAGATATAAATTCCATATGCCGGCGGTGTATTGTAAAGAGAACCTGCGTCTGCATGTGTCTTGTATGTAAGCATGGTCGGTGTTCCCGAAAGTACATCCTCCGTAATCAGATCTTCGCGGATGATCGCGATAACAACACCCGCTGGTCCGACATTCTTCTGGACTCCACCATAGATGAGACCATATTTTGTCACATCTACAGGCTCGGACAGGAAACAGGATGATACATCCGCTACCAGTGTCTTGCCTTTCGTGTTCGGAAGTTCCTTGAATTTGGTTCCGTAAATTGTATTATTTTCGCAGATATATACATAATCTGCATCTTCATCAACCGGCAGATCCGAACAGTCAGGAATGTACGAAAAGGTTTTATCCTCGGACGATGCGATCTTATTCACCTTCCCATATTTGGATGCTTCAGCAGCTGCCTTTTTGGCCCACTGCCCGGTAACAATATAATCCGCTACTTTGTTCTTCATCAGATTCATTGGAATCATTGCAAACTGCTGGCTTGCGCCACCCTGAAGGAACAGTACTTTGTAATTATCCGGGATTCCCATCAAATCACGAAGATCCTGTTCAGCGGTTTCAATGATTTCAGCAAAAGCTTTCGAGCGATGACTCATCTCCATAACGGACATTCCACATCCTTTGTAATCCAGCATCTCATTTGCTGCTTCTCGTAAAACTTCTTCCGGCAGTACTGCCGGTCCTGCTGAAAAATTGTAAACTCGTTTCATATTACTCCTCCATTCCTGCTCTACGTATCTGTCGCTGCATATGTTTTTCTAGTTTGTCTGCTGTTTTTCCTGCAGATCCTTCTCGTCAAAAACTTCACTGATCGGAGCACCCGGAGCAACCATCGGCCATACCTTGTCATCGCTGTCAATCTGGCAGTCAATCACCACCGGACCGCCTGCATTTAAAGCAAACTTAAATGCATCTGCGAATTCTTCTCTGGTCGTAGCTCTTACCGCTTTCGCCCCCATCGCTTCTGCGAGTTTCACAAAATCTACTGCATCATTCAGAACAGTTGCTGAATAGCGCTGTCCGTAAAACAGATTCTGCCACTGTCTTACCATACCAAGCACATGGTTGTTCACTACAACCTGGATGATCGGAATGTTATAACGCGCCGCTGTTGCAACTTCATTCATATTCATACGGAAACATCCGTCTCCGGCGATATTGACTACCGTCTTCTCCGGTCTGCCCATCTTGGCTCCGATTGCGGCTCCAAGACCGTATCCCATGGTTCCAAGGCCACCTGACGTAAGCAGTGTTCTCGGTTTTGTGAATTTATAATACTGCGCTGCCCACATCTGATGCTGTCCAACCTCTGTGACGATGATCGCATCACCTTCTGTCTGTTTGTAAATCTCTTCGATCACATACGGACCAGTCAGACTTTCCGGATGATAGGTAAGCGGGTATTTCGCTTTATATTCCTGGATCTTTTTAATCCATTCGGTGTGTTCCTGCTGTGGCAGTTTTTCATTAACTGCCGCAAGCACTTCCTTGATATCTCCAACCACACCTTCATCGATGATGACATTCTTGTTCATCTCTGCCACATCAATATCAAACTGGAGAATCTTTGCATTACTTGCAAATTTATTTGGATTACCTGTGACACGGTCGGAGAATCTTGCACCGACTACGATCAGAAGATCACATTCACTGACTCCAAAGTTCGATGTCTTGGTACCATGCATACCAAGCATTCCTGTATAAAGTTCATCAGTTCCCGGAAATGCACCTTTTCCCATCAGGGAATCACATACCGGACACTGTACCTTGTCTACGAATGCACGGAGTTCTTCACTTGCATCAGATAATATAGCTCCACCTCCGACGAATACGAACGGACGCTTTGCTTCTTCGATCATCTCTACTGCCTTGTCAATATCTTCCATACAGATTTCTTTTTTGTATTTTACGATTGGCTGGATTTTGACAGGCTCATACTCTGCTTTATTGCCTGTCACATCTTTCGGGATATCGATCAGCACCGGTCCCGGTCTTCCGGACTGTGCGATCTCAAACGCCTTGCGGATCGTCCTTGCAAGATCATTGACATTCTTCACAATAAAATTATACTTTGTGATCGGCATCGTAATACCGGTAATGTCAATTTCCTGGAAACTGTCTTTTCCAAGAAGCGGTACCCCTACATTACAGGTGATCGCAACAATCGGAATAGAATCCATAAATGCGGTCGCGATTCCTGTTACGAGATTTGTTGCTCCAGGTCCACTGGTCGCAAAACACACCCCAACTTTACCAGTGGCACGCGCATATCCGTCCGCCGCATGAGAAGCTCCCTGCTCATGCGATGTAAGGATATGTCTGATTTCATTACTATGCTTATATAATTCATCATATACATTTAAAATTGCGCCACCCGGATATCCGAATACGGTATCCACGCCCTGCTCTTTTAAACACTCTATCAGTATCTCTGCACCATTTAATTGCATTGTACATTCCCCTTGTCCAGATTTTATTTTATTTGTGTGGAACTTCCAGAACTGCTCCACGGTTTCCTGAAGTTACCATTGCTGCATATCTTGCAAGATATCCTGTTGTAACTTCCGGTTCTCTTGGCTGCCATTTTTCTTTTCTTCTTGCAAGTTCTTCATCTGAAATTCTTGCATTTAATTTCAGGTTCGGGATATCGATCTCGATGATATCGCCTTCCTCGATCAGTGCTACCGGTCCGCCGACTGCTGCTTCCGGTGATACGTGTCCGATAGAAGCTCCACGGGATGCACCGCTGAAACGACCGTCTGTAATAAGTGCTACCGATGAACCAAGTCCCATACCTGCGATTGCAGAAGTCGGATTCAGCATCTCCGGCATACCAGGACCACCCTTTGGTCCGACGTAACGGATCACTACAACATCTCCCGGATGGATATCTCCGCCTTTAATTGCCTTGATCGCATCATCTTCACATTCAAATACTCTTGCAGGTCCTTCATGTACCAGCATTTCCGGTACAACTGCAGAACGTTTTACAACACTGCCATCCGGTGCGATATTACCTTTGAGGACTGCAAGTCCACCAGTCTGGCTGTATGGATTGTCGATCGGACGGATTACTTCCGGATTTTTATTTTCGCATCCTGCGATATTTTCTCCAACTGTCTTTCCGGTTACTGTCATGCAGTCTGTGTACAGAAGGCCTTTCTTATTCAGCTCGTTCATAACTGCATATACACCACCTGCTTCATTCAAGTCTTCCATATATGTAGGACCTGCCGGTGCAAGGTGACAGAGGTTCGGAGTCTTTTCGCTGATTCCGTTTGCAAAATCAATTTCAAAATCCATACCGATCTCATGTGCGATCGCCGGAAGGTGAAGCATACTGTTGGTTGAGCATCCAAGTGCCATATCAACAGTCAGAGCATTTAAGATGGCTTCTTTTGTCATAATGTCTCTCGGACGGATATTTCTTCTGTACATTTCCATTACCTGCATACCTGCATGTTTTGCAAGACGGATTCTTTCTGAATATACAGCCGGAATTGTTCCATTCCCCTGAAGTCCCATACCAAGTACTTCCGTCAGACAGTTCATACTGTTAGCTGTATACATTCCAGAGCAGGATCCACAGGTAGGACATACTTTATTTTCAAATTCACATACATCACATTCGTCCATTGTTCCTGCTGCGTAGGATCCAACTGCCTCGAACATGCTGGAAAGACTTCTCTTCTGTCCTTTTACATGTCCTGCAAGCATTGGTCCGCCACTGACGAACACTGTAGGTACATTGATACGGGCTGCTGCCATCAAAAGCCCAGGTACATTTTTATCACAGTTCGGGATCATAACAAGGGCGTCAAACTGATGCGCCATTGCCATTGCTTCTGTCGAATCTGCGATCAGATCTCTCGTTACCAGAGAATACTTCATACCGATGTGTCCCATTGCAATACCGTCACAGACTGCGATTGCCGGAAACATGATCGGTGTTCCACCTGCCATGGCAACCCCCATCTTTACTGCATTTGCAATTTTATCCAGGTTCATATGTCCCGGAACGATTTCGTTATAAGAACATACGATTCCGACAAGCGGTCTCTCCAGTTCTTCTTTTGTAAGACCAAGCGCATTGAACAATGATCTGTGCGGCGCCTGCTGCATACCTGTTTTTACATTATCACTTCTCATGATTTTATAATCCTCCTGTAACTTTTGGCTCCATTCTATTACAGTTCCGTCCTGCTTCTCTTTCCCCATAGCAGTACGGAACTGTATCTTTCCCAATCCTTGACTATCGAATTCTTTCGCAGATCAGATCTCCCATCCGGGCTGTTCCAACCTTTGTACATCCGTCTGACATAATATCCCCGGTTCTGTATCCATCTTTTAACACCTGGGAAACTGCTGCTTCAATCGCATCTGCTGCTTTATCCTGATCCAGGCTGAAACGAAGCATCATTGCTGCTGAAAGAATTGTTGCTATCGGGTTTGCAATTCCCTGTCCTGCTATATCCGGTGCCGAACCGCCACTTGGTTCATACAGTCCGAACCTGGTTTCATTCAGACTTGCACTTGCCAGCATTCCGATCGAACCGGTTACCATGCTTGCTTCATCAGAAAGGATGTCTCCAAACATATTCTCTGTAAGAATGACATCAAACTGCTTCGGATCTCTTACAAGCTGCATTGCACAGTTGTCAACCAGCATATGCTCCAGTGTAACTTCCGGATAATCTTTCGCAACTTCTTCTACTACTTTTCTCCAGAGTCTTGAAGAATCCAGTACATTCGCCTTATCGACGCTTGTCACTTTCTTTCTTCTCTTCATTGCAATGTCAAACGCGCGGATCGCAATCCTGCGGATCTCATCCTCATTATAGGTAAGTGAATCGAATGCAGTCATCACACCATCCACTTCTTCTGTCTTCCTCTCTCCAAAATAAAGACCGCCTGTCAGTTCACGCATGATCATCAGATCAAATCCGCCTTCTGTAATCTCTTCTTTCAGAGGACATGCACCCTTCAGTTCATTATACAAAACCGCCGGACGCAGATTTGCGAACAGGTTCAGTTCTTTTCTGATCTTCAGAAGACCGGCCTCCGGTCTCTTTGACGGTTCCAGCTTATACCACGGGGAAGTCTTTGCATCTCCTCCAATGGATCCCATCAGTACGGCATCACATGCTTTTGCTTTTGCTACCGTCTCATCTGTAAGCGGGACTCCATGTACATCAATGGATGCGCCCCCAAGAAGCAGCTGTTCATAAGAACAGTCAAATCCGTATACCTCTCCTGCTTTATCAAGAACTTTCATCGCTTCCGTTACAATCTCCGGACCGATTCCGTCACCTTTAATTACTCCGATTTTCAGGCTCATCTTTGTCATTCCCTTCTATGTATCTGTGATTTTTGTACCATTTTTCGTTCCAAAAATCTGTTAAACACTATAATACCGTATTTTTTGTCAGGTTTCAACCCTTTAATCTGTAAAAGTATAAAAATCAGAGCGAACTCTGTTTTATTTTTCCGTTTTCTGTGGAATCACAAAAATGAAGATCAGCGAACTGACAAACAGCATTCCCGGATAAAAAAGCTTCGGAATGATCTGAAATGCAGAAATCTCACTGCCAAGCTCATGCACTGCCGAAATTGCCACCAGCATCTGCGCGCCATACGGAATCACTCCCTGTGAAATACAGGAAAAAGTATCCAGAAGGGATGCCGTCTTTCTCGGTGTGATCTGATAATCGTCTGCCATTTCCTTTGCAATTGGATTGGCCATCACTATTGCTACGGTATTGTTCGCTGTTGCCACATCCAGGAGCGCTACCAAAATACCAACACCCAGCTGACCACTTTTCGGTCCCTTAAAAACACGGTGAATCACATCCAGCAATACATCAAAGCCACCATTTTCCCGGATCAGCGCACACATTGCAGCAACCAGCACTGCCACCATACAGGTTTCAAACATCCCGGACACACCAGATCCCATGGCAGCAAGCATTTCATACGGTGTTACCTGCCCCATTGCGAGCATGATCACCGCGCCGGACACAATTCCTGTCAGAAGTACCAGGAAGACATTGAACCCGGCGATCCCGCCGACCAGCACCAGCACATACGGAATGATCTGCGTCAGATTGTATTCGTGCGTAACTGCCGTTCCGATCTCTGCCCGGAAAGAGCTGATCAGGATCAGAACCAGCGATACGATCGCCGCCGGAAGTGCGATCCAGAAATTTTCCCGGAATTTATCTTTCATCTCACATCCCTGCCCGTTGCAGGCAGCAATTGTTGTATCTGATATGAAAGAAAGATTGTCCCCGAACATGGAGCCTCCCATCACCGATGCCACGCAAAGCGCCAGGGAAAAACCGGACGTCTGCGAAACTGCCGCCGCAATCGGAGTCAGAAGGGTGATCGTCCCAACCGAAGTTCCCATTGCTGTTGAAACAAAACATGCAACCACAAACAGAACGGCAACCGCAAACCGTGCCGGGATGATCGATAGCATAAAATACGCCACACTCTCTGCACTGCTTCTTCCAACCACTCCCACAAAAGTTCCCGCCGTCAGGAAAATCAGCAGCATTGTGATAATATTCTTATCTCCAATTCCCCGTCCCATAATCTCCAGCTTCTCATCAAAGCCAACCTTTCTGTTCTGCAGACACGCGACCAGGAGTGCCGCCAGAAACGCCACTACGATCGGTACATTATAAAACCCCATTGGAATTTTCATTATGTATTCAAATAAAATACCCAGTCCCAGATAAAATATCAGAAATACACCGACCGGCAAAAGTGCTGCACTTTTTCTTCTTTTTTCCATATATTCACCTCTCATCTGCTTCTATTGCTTCCCGGATCTTCCCAAAAACTTTTCCATATCCGGAAAACAGACAGCAATACTTCTCCTTATCATAGCATATCCTTCTCTTTTCCCGCAATAAGGGAAATACAGGAAGTTCCCGCAGAAACCGTATAAAAATACACTTTTGCACAAAAAACAGAAGTCTGTCTCTGTTTTTTCAGGACAGACTTCTGTTTTTTACATATACATTTTACAGATGCCAGATATCTCTGTTGTATTCAGCAATGGTTCTGTCAGATGAGAAATATCCTGCTTTTGCGATATTCACAACCATCTTCTTTGCCCATGCCATGCGGTCTTCATAATCTGCGTAAGCCTGTTCTTTCTTCTGGATATAATCTTTCACATCAAGAAGTGTCATGAACCAGTCTTTACGAATCAGTTCTGCATGCAGTTCAAGAAGCAGGTATTTATCTCCGATACGGAGAAGTTCCGGGCTGATGATAAAGTCTACCAGTCTGCGGATCTCTTCATCATTGATATAGTAATCAACTGCATTATAATCCATCTTGCGGTAATGCTCAATAACCTGTTCACTGGATTCTCCGAAGATGTAGATATTTTCATCCCCTACAAACTGATGGATTTCTACGTTGGCTCCATCTTCTGTTCCCATTGTCACAGCCCCGTTCAGCATGAATTTCATGTTACCTGTTCCACTTGCTTCTTTGGATGCAAGAGAAATCTGTTCAGAAATATCACAGGACGGGATCAGCTTTTCTGCCAGTGTCACGTTGTAGTTTTCTACCATAACCACTTTCAGATACGGTGCAACTTCCGGATCGTTATCAATCAGCTCCTGCAGGCAGAGGATCAGATGAATGATATCCTTTGCAATAATATAAGCCGGTGCAGCCTTGGCTCCAAAGATTACCGTGATCGGAGTCTCCGGTTTCTTTCCGCTCTTGATCTCCAGATATTTATAGATCACATATAACGCATTCATCTGCTGACGCTTGTATTCATGCAGACGTTTTACCTGAATATCAAAAATTGAATTTGGATTGATTTCCAGTCCCTGTGTTTCTTTTAAGTAAGCTGCCAGATCCTCTTTCTTTTTCTGTTTTACCACAAGAAGACTCTTTAAGGTTTCCTCATCATTTACATAATCAAGCAGTTTTTCAAGCTTTGTTGCATCTTTTCGGTAATCCGGTCCGATCTTCTCATCCAGCCATGCAGTCAGTTCATGGTTGCAGTGCAGCAGCCATCTTCTGAACGTAATACCATTAGTCTTGTTGTTGAATTTCTGTGGGTAAATGTCGTAGAACGGTTTCAGCTCTTCATTTTTCAGGATCTCTGTATGAAGATAAGCAACTCCGTTGACACTGTATCCATAATGGATGTCCATATGAGCCATGTGTACACGATTCTGGTCATCGATAATATGGACTCTCGGATCTTTATATCTTCCCTTAATTCTTGCATCCAGATCACGGATGATCGGAACGATCTGTGGTGCAACCTGCTCCAGATAATCAACCGGCCATTTTTCCAGTGCTTCTGCGAGGATGGTGTGATTGGTATATGCGCAGGTCTTCTGTACGATCTCAATCGCCTCATTGAAGTCGATCTGTTTCTGAACAAGAAGACGGATCAGCTCCGGAATAACCATAGAAGGATGTGTATCGTTGATCTGGATCGCCACATGCTCATGAAGCTTTCTGAGATCATATCCCTTTTCTTCACACTCGCGGATGATATACTGTGCTGCATTGGAAACCATAAAATACTGCTGATAAATACGGAGCAGATTTCCTGCCTTGTCGCTGTCATCCGGATAGAGGAACAGCGTCAGGTTCTCACGGATATCGTTCTTATCAAAATTGATTCCGTTTCCAACGATTGCATCATTTACCGTCTCTACATCAAAAAGATGAAGTTTGTTGCTTCCGCCTTCGTATCCGGTTACATCAATATCATACAGATGGGAACGAAGACTGAAATCCTTGAACGGGACTTCAAATGAAATACCGGTATCATTGAGCCAGCTGTCTTTTTCAATCCACGGATTCTTCTGTTCATCCTGTTTGTGGTCGGTAAATACCTGTTTGAACAGACCCATATGATAGTTCAGCCCGATTCCGTCTCCCGGAAGTCCGAGTGTTGCAATGGAATCCAGGAAGCAGGCTGCCAATCGTCCAAGTCCACCATTTCCAAGAGACGGTTCCGGTTCAACTTCTTCGATCTCTGCAAGATTTTTCCCATGCTTTTTCAGCACCTCTGCTGTCTCATCATAAATTCCAAGGTTGATCAGGTTGTTGGATAAAAGCTTTCCGATCAGGAATTCTGCGGAAATATAATAGAGTTTTCTCTTTCCTTCGTTCTTCGGTCCTTCTTTGATCCGTTCCTTTGTCAGTGTAAGCAGCGCATAATATACCTGTTCATTCGTTGCCTGTTCAAGTCCTGTCTGGAATTTCTCCTGTAAAATCTCTGTCAGTCTTGCTTCCATGTTCTTCTACCTCCTGTAGTTGATTCTCTTTCTTTCAGTGTTGCCGGAAGATATTTTCCTTCCTGGCTTTTCTTTGTTTCTATCATGTCAAACAGAATCCCGACAGACTGTCTCGCGATCTCTTCGACCGGCTGCGCCATCGTAGTGATCGCCGGCTGATAAAATCCGGTATAGTCAAGTCCGTCAAATCCTGCAACCGCCACATCTTCCGGAATCCTTTTTCCCTCTTCCAGAAGCGCCTTGCATGCACCAATCACCATCAGATCGGAAATTGCAAATACTGCGGTAAATTCTGTTTCTTTTTTCAACAGTTTTTTCATCATCCGATATCCGTTTTCCATCGAATAAGTGGTATCTTCTTCATCCAGATAACAGATTCTTTCCTCATCCGCTTCCAGGCCATGTGCCTTTAGTGCTTCCCTGTAACCTTCCAGTCTGAGTTTTCCGATGTTCTCATCTTTCTTATCCGAGGCAAGGATTGCAATCTTTTTATGTCCGGTCTCGCACAGATGATCTACGATCTTACGGCTTTCCGCACGGTCGTCAATTGATACATAGGATGCGATACATTTCTCCGGCAGTTTATCAAATGCTGCCGTACTTACAACAAACGGAACCTTTATCTTTGCAATCCGCTCTTTGTTCTTCCTGAAATCCCCACCCAGGAAAATAATCCCTCTGAGCTTTTTTTCTTTGATCAGCTCCAGTGCGGTATCGACCTCATCCTGATCCTTTCCCATATGCTGGATAAAAAAGGAATATTTCTGTCTGCGGATCTTTTTTTCCATTACCCGCATCATCGTCGCGAAAAATGGATTATCAATCTCCTTTACCAGAATCGCAATGGATTTCGAATCGGTCCGTTTCAGATTCCTCGCACTGTTATTCGGCACAAAATTTGATTCTTCAACCGTCTTTAAAATCATCTTTTTGGTCTCAGGATTGATATCCGGATGATTGTTCAGCGCACGGGACACGGTGCTGACTCCGACCCCGCACTTCTTCGCAATATCTTTAATCGTCATTCCCATTTTATTTCTTTTCTTCTCCTAAGTCCTCTGCATCTTCAGCCTTAAGGAGCATCTCTGTCTTCTCCGGAATCCTGCAATAAAGTTCTGTCATCCTGCGGATCTTTTTCACAAGTTTTTTTGAGATCTCATCCCTATGAAGTCTCCAGATCCAATTACCGCCAAGGGTTGACGGATGATTGATCCTCGCTTCATTACCGAGGCAGAGATAATCCTGAATCGGAATGATACAGGTATCCGCCACGCTCGACTGCGCAAGACGGATGATTTCCCATACTGCTTCATTGATACTGAGTTTCTTTCTTCCCATATAGCGAAGCGCAAACTTCTTATCTTCTTTTTTTAATTCTCTGTACCATCCTGCCAGTGTTTCATTGTCATGGGTTCCTGTGTATACTACGCAGTTCTTATCATAATTGTGCGGCAGATAATTGCTAGGCTCTCTGGAATCAAATGCAAACTCCAGAACTTTCATTCCCGGATATCCGGACTCTTCCACCATCCGGATCACACTGTCTGTCAGGAATCCAAGATCCTCTGCAATAATTTTCACATCACCCAGAGACTCTTTTACCGTCCGGAAAATATCCATTCCCGGTCCTTTTTCCCAATGTCCGAATTCCGCTGTCAGATCTCCGTATGGAATGGAATAATATTCATCGAATCCACGGAAATGATCAATTCGGATCACGTCATAAAGTTCTACACAATGACGGATTCTCTTCATCCACCATGCATATCCGGTCTCCTTATGATATTCCCACTTATAAAGCGGATTGCCCCAAAGCTGTCCGGTTGCACTAAATGCATCTGGCGGACACCCTGCAACACCAGTCGGAAGTCCGTTCTCATCAAACTGGAACAGTTCCGGATGCGACCAGCTGTCTGCGCTGTCAAATGCTACATAAATCGGGATATCACCAATGATCTCAATCCCTTTTTCATTCGCATATGCTTTCAGTGCACTCCACTGTGTTGCGAATTCATACTGCATAAACTTCTGGAACAGGATCCCTTCCTGATTCTCTTTGGCGAATTTTTCCAGCGCAAGCTCATCTCTCAGACGATATTCATCTTCCCATTCGCTCCAGCTTTTCCCACCATTCGCAGCTTTGATCTCCGTATAAAGCGCATAATCATCCAGCCATTCTTTATTCTTCTTACAGAACTTCTGAAAATCTGCATCATCTGCGATCCGGCTTCTTTCATATGCTTTTCTTAAGATCTCATACCTGCAGTTGTAAATCTTTTCATAATCCACATATCCCGCATTATCACCAAAGTCATATGCCTTACATTCATCTTTTGTAATCCAGCCCTTTTTTATCAGCTTTTCCAGGTCTATAAAATACGGATTTCCTGCAAAAGTTGAGAAAGACTGATACGGCGAATCTCCATACCCTGTCGGACCTAACGGAAGGATCTGCCAGTAGCTCTGACCTGCCTTCTCAAGTGTATCTACAAACTCGTATGCTTCTTTCGAAAAAGCACCTATTCCATATTTTGATGGCAGACTTGCCACCGGCAGTAATACACCGCTTGTTCTCATAATATGCACCTCACATCTTTCTACGGTAACGGTTTCGGTATCGGTATCGGTAACGTTTCCAATAATTGTATTATAAAAGCATTGCACATAAAATGCAATGCTTTTTTTCAACTTTTTTAAAAAAATTGATTTAGTTGTTCTCCGGCTTTTCAACCTGCATGATCGCAGACTTCTGCATCGGGATACGGCAGTTCTTGTTGCTTCCGAATTCAACGATTACGTCTTCATCTGTAATATCAATAACAACTCCATAAAAACCGCTTGTTGTAAGAACAGTATCTCCTACAGCCAGTTCAGATAACATAAGCTGTACTCTCTTCTGTTCCTTTTTCTGTGGTCTCATCAGTAACCACCAGAATCCTCCGATAATTACAACGTAAAATAAAATAAGTACGATTGGATTATTCATTTTTCTTTCCTCCTGCTAAAATAGACACTGTTACCATCATACACAATAATAGGACATTCATCAAGACATTTTAGAATTTTTTTATCCTAATCTTCTTTTTCTTCCATTTTTGCCAGTGTCTCTTTCTTAAACTGAGCATATCTTCCCTCTTCGATCGCTCCTCTGATATCTTCCATAAGATGATTATAATAATATAAATTGTGGAGAACGCAAAGCCGCATTCCAAGCATCTCTTTTGCTTTCAGCAGATGCCGGATATAAGCTCTTGAATAACGGCGGCAGGCCGGGCACTGACAGCCTTCTTCGATCGGGCGTTCATCCAGTTCGAATTTTGCATTGAACAGATTCAACTTACCATGCTTTGTATAAACATGACCATGTCTTCCGTTACGGCTTGGATATACGCAGTCAAAGAAATCCACACCTCTGTCTACCGCTTCCAGAATATTCGCCGGCGTTCCGACTCCCATCAGATAAGTCGGTTTGGCAACCGGAAGACAAGGAACTACTGCATCCAGGATCCGGTACATCTCTTCATGTGTCTCACCAACTGCGAGTCCGCCGACTGCGTATCCATCCAGATCCATCTCTGCAATCTGCTGTGCATGCTCAATACGGATATCTTCATAGACACCCCCCTGATTGATTCCGAAAAGCATCTGATGTTTGTTGATCGTATCATCAAGAGAATTGAGTCTTGCCATCTCTTCTTTACATCTTGCGAGCCATCTCGTTGTACGCTCTACCGATGCCTGCATATATTTCCTTTCCGCTACACTGGACGGACATTCATCAAATGCCATCGCGATCGTAGACGCCAGATTCGACTGAATCTGCATACTCTCTTCCGGTCCCATAAAAATCTTTCTTCCGTCAATATGGGAATTGAAGTATACACCCTCTTCCTTAATCTTTCTGAGTCCGGCAAGAGAAAACACCTGGAATCCACCGGAATCAGTAAGGATCGGCTTGTCCCAGGTCATAAATTTGTGCAATCCGCCAAGCTTTTTCACTACCTGATCTCCCGGACGCACATGCAAATGATAAGTATTAGACAGTTCCACCTGTGTTCCGATTTCTTCAAGATCTGCGGTAGAAACAGCCCCTTTGATCGCTGCAATTGTTCCTACATTCATAAATACAGGAGTCTCGATCACTCCGTGTACGGTATGGAAGCGGCCGCGCTTGGCGCGACCGTCCCTTTTTATCAGTTCATACATAAAAATAACCTCTCTCATAAATTTAGTAATGACATACAACCGGTGTTCCGGAATCTACATTGTTGAACACCGTCTCTGCAACAGCATACTGCAAGTTGACACATCCGCGTGACCCATGTTCCAGGTACCAGTCCCCACCAAAATTCGTCTGCCACGGTGCATCGTGCAGTCCGATTCCACCGTTAAACGGCATCCAGTAAGTAACCGGTGATTCCCATTCGTAACTTCCGTCTTCCTTCTTTGGTCCACGAAGGGTTGTATCTTTTTCTTTGTATTTCAGAATATACACTCCCTGCGGTGTAGCATCTCCTCTGCTTGGCTTACCGGTAACAATTGGTCCCTGTGTCACAATTGCACCATTTACAAAAAGATACAGATACTGGTTTGTCAGATCGACTTCAACATAAGTATTCCCCCAGTCTGCTCCGTCATGACTTGCTGCAGTCTGTGAATAATTTGCCTCTCTCGTCACAGTCTCTCCGTTGCGGATATTCGCTTCAAGGGCTGCAATCTCGGCAGCTTCATCAATGATCCATCCATAGTCTCCACCTTCAACCGTTGCACTGTTGCCGCCTCCGGTTGTAAATGTTCTCTTTGTCTGGCAAGTGTCATACTTACTCTCCAGCTGCTGTACATATTTCACGACTGCATCACTGTTAAAGGTAACTGCCATGTTATCATCTACCGTTACCCACTGGGAAATCAGATCTTTATCTACAACTTCTGTATTCGAACCAAAGGTATAAGTGATACTTGCCTTCAGATACTTATTCATATCGTCACATGCTTTCTTCACTTCTTCTGACTCGCTTGTGTATTTTGGTTCTACATAGCAGTCTTCAGCGGTCATGTCAATCTCGCTTTTGAAACCTTCGATTGATTCTTTCACTACCTTTTTGAAGTTCTCGGTATCAATCTTACTTCCTGTCTCCTCAGCTTTGACTACATACGAATTGCCGTCATACTCCGGATGTGCATTTACCGGTTCAACCTGCTGATCTGCCTGCATACACTCGAGACCGTTAATCAGGGTATCCAGCTGGTTTTCGTCATATGTAACACCGACTGATGCCGTAATTGTCTGTGTCTTTCCAAGGCAGACCGGCCACAGAAATGCATTCTGCTCTTTTACGAGCTTCTGCAGTTCATCTCCTGCTTTGTACGCAAGAGAAATATCTGTTCCGGCAATCTTCTCTTCTGTTCCGTCTGATTCCTTCATCGTGAGAACATATCCATCTACCTGACTCTTCATGTATGACTCTACTGCCGAAACTGATTTTCCGGAGAAGTTCACACCGTTGATCTTCGTATTAAAATAGAAATGATTCATGAAATATACGGAAAATCCAAGGTAAACAACCGCTGCCACTCCAACCACAGCGCCAACTACAATTTTAACCACTTTACCGGACTTTTTTGAGCCTTGCTTTTTCTCCCGTTTAGTTCTTCTATGCGGCTTTTCCTCTTCTTCATCAAAGAAAGAATCATCAAAAATTTCTTCCTCATCCGGATTGAATGCTTCTGCATCTCCACTGCTTAAAATATCTGCACTTTTAATAACCGGTGGTACTGCTGTCTCTTCTTCATCCCGCCATTCTTCTGCTCCTTCCAGATCCAGAAGCCCGGTCTCTTCACGAACTACTTTCTTTTTCCGGCGCGGAGCCTTTTTCTTAACCGGTCGATCTTTGTCTGAGGCTGCTTTATGATCCACACCATCACCAGATACGTGATGGCCTGAAGGACGTTTTGTTTTAGTGACTTTCTTTTTCCGCGGTCTTTCTTCGCTTTTCTGTTCTTTTTCATTGATGTCCTTCACCTCACTTACAGTCTGCTCTCTGATCTCTTCCATGATTTCATCTACTGTGCCGTCAAGATTTCTTTCGTTTTTTTCATTCATACTCTTTTCACTCATTTATACTATTGACTTCCTTTTTCACTCAATATGTAGTCATTATAATACGAAGGAGCGTGTAAATACAATACATAACTTTAACTTTCATATTTTTATCACTTGTTGGGATGGGAATCTTCTATTATAATAATGAGGTGATTTTGGGGAAATGAATGATTTGCGTTGTGATGACAAATAGCCTGCAAATAAAAAGTCAAGGCTAAATTGAAGAACATTGAAAATTTTATACAGGTTGAAAACTTGGTATCAAAATAAGACCACCACACCAGTGCTGGTCTGAAAATATTAGTGGATAATTAAG
>NZ_JAQDVB010000050.1:0-1456 GCF_027674365.1 Coprococcus sp. AM11-30B
TTACCCTGTCCTACCTTCTTGGTTATGCCCTCGACCGATTAGTAACAGTCAGCTCCATGCATTACTGCACTTCCACCTCTGCCCTATCTACCTTGTCGTCTTCAAGGGGTCTTACAACTCTACGTTGGGATATCTCATCTTGAGGGGGGCTTCACGCTTAGATGCCTTCAGCGTTTATCCCTTCCTGACTTGGCTACTCTGCCATGCTCCTGGCGGAACAACAGATACACCAGCGGTCAGTCCAGCCCGGTCCTCTCGTACTAAGGCCAGCTCCTCTCAAATATCCTACGCCCACGCCGGATAGGGACCGAACTGTCTCACGACGTTCTGAACCCAGCTCGCGTACCGCTTTAATGGGCGAACAGCCCAACCCTTGGGACCTACTTCAGCCCCAGGATGCGATGAGCCGACATCGAGGTGCCAAACCACTCCGTCGATGTGAACTCTTGGGAGTGATAAGCCTGTTATCCCCAGGGTAGCTTTTATCCGTTGAGCGATGGCAATCCCACTTTATACCACCGGATCACTAAGTCCTACTTTCGTACCTGCTCCACCCGTCGGTGTCGCAGTCAAGCTCCCTTCTGCCTTTGCACTCTTCGAATGGTTTCCAACCATTCTGAGGGAACCTTTGAGCGCCTCCGATACCCTTTCGGAGGCGACCGCCCCAGTCAAACTCCCCACCTGACATTGTCCCCCAGCCGGGTCACGGCTGCTGGTTAGAAATCCAATACTGCAAGGGTGGTATCCCAACAGCGGCTCCGCATCAACTGGCGTCAATGCTTCTTCGCCTCCCACCTATCCTGTACATACAATATCGAATCCCAGTATCAAGCTGGAGTAAAGCTCCATGGGGTCTTTCCGTCCTGGCGCAGGTAACCAGCATCTTCACTGGTATTTCAATTTCACCGGGTGCATTGTTGAGACAGTGCCCAAATCATTACGCCTTTCGTGCGGGTCGGAACTTACCCGACAAGGAATTTCGCTACCTTAGGACCGTTATAGTTACGGCCGCCGTTTACTGGGGCTTAAGTTCAAAGCTTCGCTTGCGCTAACCTCTCCCCTTAACCTTCCAGCACCGGGCAGGCGTCAGCCCATATACTTCACCTTACGGTTTTGCATAGACCTGTGTTTTTGCTAAACAGTTGCTTGGGCCAATTCTCTGCGGCCAGCTCTCACTGGCACTCCTTCTCCCGAAGTTACGGAGTCATTTTGCCGAGTTCCTTAACAATGCTTCTCCCGTCGGCCTTAGGATTCTCTCCTCACCTACCTGTGTCGGTTTACGGTACGGGTACAGTACAAACAATAGCGGCTTTTCTTGGCAGCTGGCTCACACATTTCCCTACTCTAGTTCGGTATGCATCACGTCTTCGGATTGTCACGCGGATTTGCCAACGCGACTCCTACCTCGCTTGCCACGGGATTCCATTCCCGCTAGTGCTCTCCCTCTGCGTCCCCA
>NZ_JAQDVB010000050.1:1466-3221 GCF_027674365.1 Coprococcus sp. AM11-30B
TCAGTTCGGTATGCATCACGTCTTCAGATTATAGAGCGGATTTGCCAACTCTACTCCTACCTCGCTTGCCACGGGATTCCATTCCCGCTAGTGCTCTCCCTCTGCGTCCCCACAGTTCTGTTATACTGCAGTACAGGAATTTCAACCTGTTGTCCATCGGCTACGTCTTTCGACCTCACCTTAGGCCCCGACTTACCCAGAGCAGATCAGCTTTACTCTGGAAACCTTGGGTATTCGGCCGGAAGGATTCTCACCTTCCTCTCGCTACTCATTCCGGCATTCTCTCTTCTTAAAAGTCCACAGCTCCTTCCGGTACTGCTTCTTCCCTTTAAGAATGCTCCTCTACCAATTAACTACGTTAATTCCTGAGCTTCGGTAGTGTGTTTCAGCCCCGGACATTTTCGGCGCAGGACCTCTCGACCAGTGAGCTATTACGCACTCTTTTAATGTATGGCTGCTTCTAAGCCAACATCCTGGTTGTCTTTGAAATCCCACATCCTTTTCCACTTAACACACATTTTGGGACCTTAGCTGCAGGTCTGGGCTCTTTCCCTTTTGACTACCCAACTTATCTCGTGTAGTCTGACTCCCATGAATCATCTTACTGGCATTCGGAGTTTGATATCCTTTGGTAAGCTTTGACGCCCCCGCGGGAATTCAGTGCTCTACCTCCAAAAGACTCTCATGAGGCTAGCCCTAAAGCTATTTCGAGGAGAACCAGCTATCTCCGGGTTCGATTGGAATTTCTCCCCTATCCACACCTCATCCCCACCCTTTTCAACGGATGTGGGTTCGGACCTCCATTGCCTTTTACGGCAACTTCATCCTGGACATGGATAGATCACCCGGTTTCGGGTCTACTCCATCTGACTTCACGCCCTATTAAGACTTGTTTTCACTTCGGCTCCATTCCTTAAGAACTTAACCTCGCCAGATGGCGTAACTCGCCGGACCGTTCTACAAAAAGTACGCGGTTCATCATTTAAAGATGTTCCACAGCTTGTAAACACAGGGTTTCAGGTTCTCTTTCACTCCCCTCCCGGGGTCCTTTTCACCTTTCCTTCACAGTACTATGCGCTATCGGTCACTAAGGAGTATTTAGCCTTACGGGGTGGTCCCCGCTCATTCCCACAAGGTTTCTCGTGTCTCGTGGTACTCTGGATCCCGCCTTGCTGACTCGTCTTTCGCTTACGGGGCTTTCACCCTCTCTGGCTGGCTTTCCCAAAACCATTCTGCTAAACTTATCAGATCAATTACGCGGTCCGAACCCCGGAATGCACGCATTCCGGTTTGGGCTCTTCCGTTTTCGCTCGCCGCTACTCACAGAATCACTTGTTGTTTTCTCTTCCTCCGGCTACTTAGATGTTTCAGTTCACCGGGTTCCCTTCCATACGTTATGGATTGGCGTATGGATGACTGGAGTCTGTCCAGCCGGGTTTCCCCATTCAGATATCTCCGGATCATCGGATATTTGCTCCTCCCCGAAGCTTTTCGCAGCTTATCACGTCTTTCATCGGCTCTTAGTGCCAAGGCATCCACCCTGCGCTCTTTCTAGCATAACCAACTCCCTTCTCCCACGGGAATGGGATCCGGTTACACATGCATAGCGTTGCATGCGTTGGTATTTCAGGTCGTTTTTTTACTTCGTTTTCTCGAAGATGTAAGTTAATCATTACCTTGCGGTGATGATCACCTCGGATGTCTTTCTCTATTTGAGAATTGATTTATTTTTGTATGCAGTTTTCAAAGTACATG
>NZ_JAQDVB010000051.1:0-1872 GCF_027674365.1 Coprococcus sp. AM11-30B
CAGTCGAGTAGACTAAGACCTCTCAATCTTAGCCCCTCACAGATCCGTACGTGCGGCTTTCCCGCATACGGCTCCTCATAGTAACATTCGCTTCAATATAAACAATAGTACGTTTTAGGTTTTGCTAACGGGTAATACTTGAGCATTTCCACAAATCCATTCCATGTGTATGCCCGTCTACAACCTCTCCGATTCATGGCTTTGAATAGAAACTGCTGTACTCTATGCAGGAATGTTGTTATCTTCCGAAAATTCCATGTAACACCATAATACCGATAGTGTCCAATTAGTTTTACGTTCAACTCTTTAATTATTTCTCGCATTGGTCGATTTCGATTATCGTAAATCCAGTTCTTGTATGCTCTAACCTTTTGCTCAAACTTCTTCCTTGAAGTCTGTACCTTTGGCACGAAACCTCCCTTTCGGGTTTTGCTACAGTAGAAGGTAAATCCCAGAAAATCAAATGTTTCAGGCTTACATTCTCCTCTTGCTCTACGATTCTGCTCTGCAAATCTCCCAAATTCAATCAGTCTGCTTTTACTACTTTCCAGCTCCAGTCCAAACTTTTCCATTCGTTCCTTTAACTCTTTATAGTATCTTTCAGCTTCTGACTTATATTGAAATCCTGCAACAAAATCATCCGCAAAGTTGACGAGAAAACACTCTCCCTGCATTTCCCTTTGCACCACCAGCTTAAACCACAGCGTCAGCACATGATGCATGTATATATTTGCAAGCATCGGACTCATTACTGAGCCTTGTGCCGAACCTTCCTCTGTTGGCTCGAATTTTCCTTGCTCCATTATTCCTGCTTTAAGGTATTTACGTATTAGCCACAATAAGTTCTTATCCTGTATATTCCATTCAAGGAACTTCATCATCCAATCATGGTCGATATGGTCAAAGAAACCTTTGATATCGGCATCTACGATATAGCTGATTTTTCCATAGCTTATCCGTTGGTATACTTCTTTTATTGCTTCGTGACACCCCCTATTCGGTCTGAATCCATACATGCAGTTTAGGAATCTCGGTTCATAAATAGCTCCCAGTATTTTCTTCACTGCCATTTGTACAATCTTATCTTCATAGGAAGCAATCCCTAATGGTCGTTTCTTTCCATTTCCTTTAGGTATATATACCCTCAGTGACGGAAGTGGCTTAAAGGATTTGTTTTTCAACCTCTGTACCAGTTCCTTGATATTTCTATCAAAGTTCTTCCCATACTCATCCTTAGTTACCTTGTCAATTCCGACTGCTTTGTTCCCATCTAATTCCTTATGACATTGCTTTAGCATATCTTCATTTATCAAGTGGTACACTGATGTAAATATAGGATGTTTTGATGTTGCCGATATCTCAGCTATTCTTACTAATTTCGTTTCCATTATTTCCTCCGTCCCTGAGTACGGATAATGTGTCCTCAGTAAGACCTTTACTATGCAATCCCCTTCCCTCCATCGGCATTGCCCGATTTCTACAGTACTATGGGATTGTCCGACCACCTACCATTCATTTGAAATCCTCCGTTTTCAGTTGCAACTTCATACTCTTCTTCGAGAAATGGCAGGTTCTCCCCAGTTGATGTGTATTCATAATGTAAAACATGATTGGTTCTCTGACTCCGCAGTGCCACATAACACTCGCCATATCGCATTATATGATATTGTCTTCCGCACCAGTTAAGACGTCGACCGACTGAAGTTAACGTTTCGAAGCTCAATCACTATTCAACCCTGCTTTCTTGCTGTCTACGCTTGTCAGATGCCGTTACCAGCATCATCCCAAGACTCGCTATTATCTGGTTGGCTAAACCTTGGATAAACCGGAATTCCACCGGCTTGACTACACACCCTTAGCTGGGCGCACAAC
>NZ_JAQDVB010000052.1:0-828 GCF_027674365.1 Coprococcus sp. AM11-30B
GATATACTTACACGCACGAAGCATTTCATCAGTTCCGATTGTCTAATATCGAAAGGAGATATACGATTATGGCAAAAGGATCTGTAAGAAAAAAAGGAAAGAAATGGTACTATCGCTTCTATGTAGAGGACGCAAGCGGCAATCTTGTTCAAAAAGAATGCGTTGGAACAGAAAGCAAAAGTGAAACTGAAAAGCTGCTCCGTCAGGCAATGGATGATTATGAAAAAAAGAAATTTGTTGCCAAAGCGGAAAATCTCACAGTCGGACAACTTCTGGATGTGTGGGCAGAGGAGGAATTAAAAACAGGTACGCTCAGCAATGGTACTGTGGAGAATTACCTCGGAACAATCCGAAATATCAAGAAACACCCATTGGCAGAACGGAAATTAAAAAATGTAACCTCTGAGCATTTGCAATCCTTCTTTGATTTGCTTTCCTTTGGGGGAGTTCATCCCGATGGAAAAGAGAAAAAGGGTTACAGCAAAGATTACATCCATTCTTTTTCCGCAGTCATGCAGCAGTCCTTCCGCTTTGCAGTATTTCCAAAACAGTATATTACGTTCAATCCCATGCAGTATATTAAACTGCGGTATCAGACGGACGAAGTTGATTTGTTTTCGGATGAGGACATGGACGGAAATATCCAACCAATTTCACGAGAAGATTATGAAAGACTGCTTACGTATCTTCAAAAAAAGAACCCAGCCGCAATACTTCCAATCCAGATAGCCTATTATGCCGGGCTTCGTATTGGAGAAGCCTGTGGTTTGGCATGGCAGGACGTAAATCTGGAAGAACAATGCCTTACCATAAGACGCAGCATCCGAT
>NZ_JAQDVB010000052.1:838-1855 GCF_027674365.1 Coprococcus sp. AM11-30B
CTTAAGACCTGATGGCTGTCTGGAACTTCCGACTACTTTGGGAACGGTATGCAGAAAGGTAGCAAAAACATTAGAGGGATTTGAAGGCTTTCATTTCCACCAGTTACGTCATACCTATGCAAGCAACCTTTTAGCAAATGGAGCTGCCCCAAAAGATGTGCAGGAATTGTTAGGACACTCAGATGTCAGTACCACAATGAACGTCTATGCTCACTCCACAAGAGATGCGAAACGAAAATCGGTTCGGCTTCTTGATAAAGTGGTAGGCAATGACTAAAAAATTTCCCTTATTTCCCTTGTGATTATCTCATAAGGGCAAAAATAAGGGAAACTACATATCATTTCACTAATGGACAGGCGGGAAAGCCTATAAAATGGGGAAAGTTAGAGAGATAATTATATAAATTTCAGTTTGTATGCGACAAACGTTTGAACATTTTTTGAACACCGCAACCGTGATGAAGTCTTCAAAGCCCCTTTCTATCAGTATTTGAGATTAAGTAAAACGGTTCGATTCCGGTCTGCGGCATTAAGTAAAAAATAGGAGAAACGTTGAATTTACAGCGTTTCTCTTTTTTTCGCAACAAAACGGGAGAGCAAAATCCCCATGCTCTCCCATCTTTCAGCTCATCCATTCTTATTCTTCAACAGCCCATTTCTCAATCTGTTTCATAAATTTCTCATCTTCTGAAATAACTTTTACCGGCTTCTTATAATCAATTGACATAAGTCCCAGTAGTCCAAATCGGGTTAATCTTTCTTTGTTTATTGCAAAATTCATAACTCTTCGTTGACACATGTAAGCGATTCGACTACCTGTGTATGCCGTAATCCAAGCTGTATCCTTATCAACTCCGAGTTTCATCAAATTCTTTATACGATTCTGTGGGATTTTCCATTGCTTCCAGATACACATACACAACCTATAACGAATTCTTGCATCTAGTTCTTTACTACAGCTTCCTTCAGATTCCACCTCACAATGGACACCCTGCTGTTCAGCTATATACTTCCTTG
>NZ_JAQDVB010000053.1:0-1820 GCF_027674365.1 Coprococcus sp. AM11-30B
CTAACCCCTGCTTGAACCTTGAAAATTTAATATTTCACAGTAGATTTGATATAAGAGCCTTTATTAGCTTAGAATGATTGGTATACTTCTGATTCACATCTAAGCTAATATCGGATTTTGTGCATAGTTACCAAGACCCTTTCGGAATCCAAAGAGCTTTCGGAAATTTAATGCTGCTATTTTGCTTCCAAAGAAAAATTTACCACGTTGTTTACCTCTTGGAAGTTTATCAAGGTGATAATTCTTTCGGATGTTAGCAGGAACGGTTTCTACTCCATTTCTCAACTTTGCTAAGTTACTGAATTCTTCACTCTGCATGTATCTTTGGCTTCTCGCTCTGTTAGATGCATTTTTTGAAGTAATAAAGCTGGCAACTTTTTTATAAATCTTTGGACGGCACTGATCCTGATATGGGCAACCGGCACAATGATTACGCTCAAATGATACTCTGCATTGTCTTGTTGATTTTGTAAAACTCTGGCTTATAGGCTCATGACCTGCGGCACATTTTAACAGACGGGTTCCATCCTCATTAAATTCAAAGTCAGCCAAAGCATCTGGAGCCTCTTTACCTATCAGAGCTGTTGTTATCAGTTTGACATTTTTCTCCTTTGCAAGAGCAATGTTATCCTGTCCGTCATAACCACCGTCTGTAACCAGAATGATTTCTTCTTCAGATTTCTCCATTGCTGAAAGAGATTCCTGAAGAAAATGGCTGTCCGTATGAGTATTTTTATCAAACTGGTAATCCGTTACTACAGATCCATTTTGGCCTACGGTTTCTTCGATGTTGGCAACATAGCCCCTATGCAGTTTGCCGGATTTATTTCTGTATGTGGCATCGGGATCGGACGGATTTTGAAGTGCAGATGAATTCATGGTACCATCTTCCTTTGTTCTCAGACGACGCTTTTCATTTTCAACAACAGTCTGGTCTGAAAGACATCTGACGAAAAGCTGATATTCCGTTACTTCTTCAAAATCTGATTTGCACAGCTCCAGCAGACAGTCACAGTCCGTCAACAACATCTGAATGATCTGGTCCATGTCATCATTTCTCTGATGATAGAAAAGAAGGTTATAATCATTTGCGTCAGTATAACGCTCCAGTTGTGCAGGAAGCTTTTCCGAGTGATTCTTTGAAAGGTAAACAACCAGCTTGGATATACAGGTGTAAATCAGCTCCATACGGCTTAAGAAACGGATGTTGGATTCTATCATAATGGAATCCATGCGACGGATACGTCCATTCAGCTTCATCATCTTAGCAATCTTGTTGCTAAGCTCCTTCACACAATCACGATATAGGTCTACACCATGAAGTGTTTCATAGTCGTAGCATCTTTTACGGAAACGGCTCAGAGTTTTATCTGATATAGGCTGCTCTGCAAAGCTTGTGGTATGCAGTGCGTATTGCAGATGAAGGTCAAGCATCAGATTTTCAACAATTTCGTCATCTGAATAATCAAAAAGTTCCTTAATGATGAGAGCACCTATGATAACATTTACAGGTGCGTTAGGTCTGGATGCCTTATCACTATATAGGACAGCAAAGCGCTCCTCATCTATTGCAGGGAAGATTTCATCAGCAAAAACCTTTGCCCAGGATTTTTCTAATGCTTTTCTTTCGCGCTCAGTGAGCGTCATGAAACTATCATCAAAAGATAACTGCTGGCAATCATTTGTTTTAAAGGACATAGGACATATCACCTTTCAAAAGCTGCCTTTATTATAACGCATGAAAGGCTAAAATGCTTGTAGTTACTGTAAAATATTAAATTTTCAAGGTTCTATTTTGGGGCTTTTGACCCTGGCATCAT
>NZ_JAQDVB010000054.1:0-1736 GCF_027674365.1 Coprococcus sp. AM11-30B
CAGAACTCCTCTATATGAGAACAACTTTATTCTCATATAGAGGAGTTCTGTATTGTTTCCTACTACTATTTTTCTAAAATAAATTATCGCTATTTTGCAATTACATTTTTATCATTCTGCTATAAATGACGATCTGTATCTCTCGCACTATATATCAGTCGCCTTACTTCCATAACATTCCCGATAACCACATAATTCCTCACATAAATCCGATAATATGGATACTCTCTCCTTTTTGCAGAACGATAAGGTTCAAACGCAAGAGGATTTTCCAGCCTTTTCAATATGGCACTTTCAATATCATCAACCAACCGATGTGCTGCATCTTCATTTTTCAAGACATTTGTAATGTAATTTACCGTACTTAGCAAATCAGTTTCAAATATTGGCAAGTAGCGAAGCTGATAAGATTTATTTTCCATGTATTGCACTCCTTGCATTTTTGAACACGCTTTCGTGAGAAAGTCTTTCATCGGTTCCCGCAGCCTGCCTGTCAGCTTCATCAAGCTTCATTTCGATATTATCAGTGAGGCTTGCATACTCTTCTAAACTTAAAACAACCATAGCTCCATATCCATTTTTAGTTAAATACACAGGATTTCCACTATTAACAAGAGTCTCAATTTCAGGAAATTTATTTCTGAGATCAGAAACTGGGCGAATTTGTATCATTTCCACCTCTCCTTTCACTTTTTCTATCTTTATTTTATCCTAATTTTATCACAATTGCAATAAACAGCAACACATTTCTCACAAATTCTACCATCCGCTTATACTGCATACTCATCAGTCATAACTATTTCTCTCAATATAATATTTTGCCGCTTCCTGTAAAGACATCCCTTTCTTTCTCGCTTTATCTCTCACACTGCTTACAGAGATACTTTTCATTCTACAAAGGGTTTTGTATAATAATATTCAACCGCCTCTACCCTACTCTTTTTTGTTCTCCACATGTAACCATAAACGCTGCTGACATTTATACCAAGATTGCGGCAGCAGTCACTCAAATCATGATAAATACTATCCCGGAATACAAATGTTCTGGAATCTATTTTTTGTCCTTCCTGCTTTTCAATACGATTGATATAAAATTTCAAAGCTTCTTCTCTGGATATTCCGTGCCGTTTTGCGTATGCCGACACATAAGATGCATTGCATCCAAATGCTCTGCAACATGATGTAAATGTAATATATTCCTGTCCGCAGAAATATATTTTTCTTTTATTATGATAATTCAAATAGCTGGAAAGCGCATGCCGCAGCAGAAAATGCTTTCTTTTTGCATATCGCCGGACGCAGATCGGTTTAATCTCATATGCCATGCAGCATGCGGCGAAACTGTCATAAGTCACATGGTTATATGTAAAACGATTATATTTATAATACTGATAATAATGGCTGAGCGCCTTCTCTTTTGATGATTTATTTTTCTGCATATATGCCAATAACGATTTATAATTTATATTGTAATAATCGCAGCATTCTTTTAAATCTGTCCACCTCGCTTTCTTAAAATAAAATATACCTAGTTTTTTCAAATTTCTGCAATATGCGATTGCTTCTTCAGCTGTACACTTGTGGATTCTTTTGTAAGACATAACAGATCCATATCTTACTTCATAGTATTTGCAACACTCACGAATACTCTTCCATTTTTTATTAAATGCATAGAAGATGATGCCAGGGTCAAAAGCCCCAAAATAGAACCTTGAAAATTTAATATTTTACAGTAA
>NZ_JAQDVB010000055.1:0-1719 GCF_027674365.1 Coprococcus sp. AM11-30B
ACTTAAATGAAAAACTAAATTCCAGCTGTGGATTATCTCAGTAACTATGCGGGATTAAATTCTGTAATGCACCTTAACAATTCTATTTTTTTGTCTTATAATAAACCTGTAAGCACTCATGATTTATGTTTTTATGCATACTAACCGGGCATCTGAAAATAGTGTGCGAGACTAAATTCCACATGCCTTATGTGCAAGACTAAATTCTGGTGCAGTGAAATCTGCCTGTGCTTTACTATTTTATTTTATAAGTTTTGGACTAAGCATAACATCATCAGGTGCGATTGCCTTTAATCCTAATGCTTTGTGCAATTTGTTGTCCAAGAGTAAAAGAGAGAGTTCATATGGGCTATGTCCATTAAGACTGTCTCTTTTTTCGTTGTTTATGTGATTCATCATAAGTCTGACTTTCTCGTCATTTAAGTCAGCGAATGAACTCCCTTTCGGACGGATGTAGCGGATATACTCGTGGTTCTTTTCGCAGGCACCTTTTTGCCAAAAGCTGTATGGATCACAGTAAAAGACAGTCGTGCTTTTACTTCCGTCACAGAATTCCTCCATCTCTTCACGAGCTGAGAATTCTGAACCTCCATCCGTGAGGATCACCGGAAAAAGCTTTTTGAATGCATCCTGTCCTAACACTGTTTCAAGCCATACAAAGACCTCTAACACGCATTCCTGGTCTTGATATTCCAACAGGAACATAAGCATAAGATTGCAGTTGCGGAATGTAAAGGTCAAGAGGGCGCAGCTTTCGCCTTTCATTCCTTCCACGCAGTCCATTTCCACAACATTTATATCTGGATGATCTTTCATATAATTCTGGAAATTTTCGTAGTTATGACCTTGACGATAAGAACGATCTTTTGTACTGGTCTGTGTAGGTTTCTTGCGTTTCTTATAACGTACAGAACGCCTTAAGTCACCATTGCGGACATCGAATACACAATCATTGATGTAGGAGTAAAGTGTTCTTCTGGAGCAACCCAATTCTTCTGCATGAGTAGCATAAATATGACCGATGGACTGATGCTTCTCCTTGATCAATGGAACCAATAAATCATTCATGGATTGAATGCTTTCCGGAGTCTGGTTAATGCCGACTCTGCAATCGACTAGCACGCTACGGTACTCATCATGGGCATATTTGGATGAATAAAACTTTCTGGGCATAAGACAATGGGTCTTTTTACCACAGCCATTACATACGTAGGGTGGTTTATTCAGTTTCTCACATTCAGCTGTCTCATATGCGGGACATATATCAGTGCAGCGAAAGGATGGTTTTCTGCAAAGCTTACAATGAATGCCACACATCTTATCACACAAGCATGTCACCTTACAGTTCTTACGATGAATACATGGCGGGTGAGTGTAACCTGAATCCGGACGTTCTTTTGTATGTGCGTGGAGACGTACTTCCTTTGATATAGTAGATGGATTTTTACCAATAATTCGTCCAATTTCAGTGAAGCTTTTATTCTCAGTAAGACCTTTCTCGATATCAACACGCTGTTCAAATGTTAAATGTTTCTGATTGCCTTTATTTTTCATAATTATCTCCAATCTGCACAGGCA
Organism: Coprococcus sp. AM11-30B; assembly: GCF_027674365.1. NCBI lineage: Bacteria > Bacillati > Bacillota > Clostridia > Lachnospirales > Lachnospiraceae > Coprococcus > Coprococcus sp. AM11-30B. The sequence goes on from NZ_JAQDVB010000055.1 coordinate 1,579, forward strand.
GGCAATCAGCTGCAAGTACATTATACGGAGTAATGATTATCAAAGACAATATGGCAAATATGTGTGCAAAAGTAACTTCGACCTATATGGAATTTACTCTTGCATTTGGTCCAAAACCGGAATTTAGTTTTTCATTTAAGT
>NZ_JAQDVB010000056.1:0-1657 GCF_027674365.1 Coprococcus sp. AM11-30B
CTCCCACACCGTCTCCAGTGCAGTACCATCGGCCGATCAGGTCTTAACCATCGTGTTCGGGATGGGAACGGGTGTGTCCCCTGACCGCATCGCCACCAGAAGTATTGAGTTCTTAGCGAAGTCTTTCTGAGCTTAGAACGAAAGCTGTTCTTTAAGCTCTGCGAAAAGAACTTCCTTTACTGATAACTCAACAATAGACAACATTTTCCTTACTTCTTCTTCCTTAGAAAGGAGGTGATCCAGCCGCACCTTCCGATACGGCTACCTTGTTACGACTTCACCCCAGTTATCGGTCCCACCTTCGGCAGCTCCCTCCTTACGGTTGGGTCACTGACTTCGGGCGTTACCAACTCCCATGGTGTGACGGGCGGTGTGTACAAGACCCGGGAACGTATTCACCGCGACATGCTGATTCGCGATTACTAGCGATTCCAGCTTCATGTAGTCGAGTTGCAGACTACAATCCGAACTGAGACGTTATTTTTGAGATTTGCTTACCCTCGCAGGCTCGCTTCCCTTTGTTTACGCCATTGTAGCACGTGTGTAGCCCTGCTCATAAGGGGCATGATGATTTGACGTCATCCCCACCTTCCTCCAGGTTATCCCTGGCAGTCTCTCCAGAGTGCCCATCCGAATTGCTGGCTACTGAAGATAAGGGTTGCGCTCGTTGCGGGACTTAACCCAACATCTCACGACACGAGCTGACGACAACCATGCACCACCTGTCACCGGTGTTCCGAAGAAAAGGCATCATTACATGCCGGTCACCGGGATGTCAAGAGCAGGTAAGGTTCTTCGCGTTGCTTCGAATTAAACCACATGCTCCACCGCTTGTGCGGGTCCCCGTCAATTCCTTTGAGTTTCATTCTTGCGAACGTACTCCCCAGGTGGACTACTTATTGCGTTTGCTGCGGCACCGAAGAGCTTTGCTCCCCGACACCTAGTAGTCATCGTTTACGGCGTGGACTACCAGGGTATCTAATCCTGTTTGCTCCCCACGCTTTCGAGCCTCAACGTCAGTCATCGTCCAGTAAGCCGCCTTCGCCACTGGTGTTCCTCCCAATATCTACGCATTTCACCGCTACACTGGGAATTCCACTTACCTCTCCGACACTCTAGCTGCATAGTTTCCAAAGCAGTCCCGGGGTTGAGCCCCGGGCTTTCACTTCAGACTTACACAGCCGTCTACGCTCCCTTTACACCCAGTAAATCCGGATAACGCTTGCACCATACGTATTACCGCGGCTGCTGGCACGTATTTAGCCGGTGCTTCTTAGTCAGGTACCGTCATTTTCTTCCCTGCTGATAGAGCTTTACATACCGAAATACTTCTTCGCTCACGCGGCGTCGCTGCATCAGGGTTTCCCCCATTGTGCAATATTCCCCACTGCTGCCTCCCGTAGGAGTTTGGGCCGTGTCTCAGTCCCAATGTGGCCGGTCACCCTCTCAGGTCGGCTACTGATCGTTGGCTTGGTAGGCCGTTACCCCACCAACTACCTAATCAGACGCGGGTCCATCTCATACCACCGGAGTTTTTCCCACTGAGCCATGCGGCTCTGTGGTCTTATGCGGTATTAGCAGTCATTTCTAACTGTTATCCCCCTGTATGAGGCAGGTTACCCACGCGTTACTCACCCGTCCGCCACTCAGTCACAAA
>NZ_JAQDVB010000057.1:0-1463 GCF_027674365.1 Coprococcus sp. AM11-30B
ATTTTATAGGCTTTCCCGCCTGTCCATTAGTGAAATGATATGTAGTTTCCCTTATTTTTACCCTTATGAGATAATCACAAGGGAAATAAGGGAATTTTTTTAATCATTGCCTACCACTTTATCAAGAAGCCTAACTGATTTTCGTTTAGCATCTCTTGTGGAGTGAGCATAGACATTCATTGTGGTACTTACATCTGAGTGTCCTAACAGTTCCTGCACATCTTTTGGGGCAGCTCCATTTGCTAAAAGGTTGCTTGTATAGGTGTGACGTAACTGGTGGAAATGAAAGCCTTCAAATCCCTCTAATGTTTTTGCCACCTTTCTGCAAACAGTCCCCAAAGTAGTTGGAAGTTCCAGACAACCATCCGGTCTTAAACAGACGAAAGAAATTTCTTTATAATCTGCCGGGACTTCCTCTGTTCTGTCTAAGCAATAATATTCGTAGTACACTCTGTTTTTCTCTTTGACCGCTTTGTAGTAGTTCGTGTGATAAAGTTCTCCGTACTGCATTCGATTTTTTAACTGCTCTTTCCGGGCATTACGGAAAATCTCTACCAGCGTATCTCCAAAATCAACAATCCTCACTTTTTTCCGCTTGGTTGGTCCGATGATATATTTGCGCTTTGAGCCATCGTATCGGATGCTACGTCTTATGGTAAGGCATTGTTCTTCCAGATTTACGTCCTGCCACGCCAAACCGCAGGCTTCTCCAATACGAAGCCCGGCATAATAGGCTATCTGGATTGGAAGTATTGCGGCTGGGTTCTTTTTTTTCAGATAAGCAAGCAATCTTTCATAATCTTCTCGTGAAATTGGTTGGATATTTCCGTCCATGTCCTCGTCTGAAAACAAATCAACTTCATCCGTCTGATACCGCAGTTTAATATACTGCATGGGATTAAACGTAATATACTGTTTTGGAAATACTGCAAAGCGGAAGGACTGCTGCATGACTGCGGAAAAAGAATGGATGTAATCTTTGCTGTAACCCTTTCTCTCTTTTCCGTCGGGATGAACTCCCCCGAAGGAAAGCAAATCAAAAAAGGATTGCAAATGTTCAGAGGTTACATTTTTCAGTTTCCGTTCTGCCAATGGGTGTTTCTTAATATTTCGGATTGTTCCGAGGTAATTCTCCACCGTACCATTGCTGAGCGTACCTGTTTTTAATTCCTCCTCTGCCCACACATCCAGAAGTTGTCCGACTGTGAGATTTTCCGCTTTGGCAACAAATTTCTTTTTCTCATAATCATCCATTGCCTGACGGAGCAGCTTTTCAGTTCCACTTTTGCTTTCTGTTCCAACGCATTCTTTCTGAACAAGATTGCCGCTTGCGTCCTCTACATAGAAGCGGTAGTACCATTTCTTTCCTTTTTTTCTTACAGATCCTTTTGCCATAATCGTATGTCTCCTTTCGATATTAGACAATCGGAACTGATGAAATGCTTCGTGCGTGTAAGTATATC
>NZ_JAQDVB010000058.1:0-1396 GCF_027674365.1 Coprococcus sp. AM11-30B
TTTTTCATCATTCCGCTGACATTCAGATCTTCAATACAGATAAATCTTGGTTTTCGATTTACGATCTCAGATATGGTCTGATTCAAATAGTTTTTACGGATGTTTGTTAATCTGTGATTTCGTTTTAATAAAAGTTTTTCCTTTTTGATTACATTATTGGTTTTGCAGTAACTTTCCCCTTTCTTATTCTTCTCGTAAGAACGAGAGATACTACGCTGTAATCTGCGTTTCTGTTTTTCTAGTTTCTTTACTTTCTGACTCTTATTAATGTTCTTATATTTAACAGCATCAGAGCAGACAGCCAAATCTTTGATTCCTAAGTCTATACCAACTCCATCATCATTAAGTGTTTCCTTGCAATCAGGAAATTCCACACATACACTGATCCACCAGTTCAATCCGTCAAAGGATATTCTCGGATTCATATATTTAACATCTGTTGGAATACGTCCATGTTCTGCAAGTCTTACCCAATTCATTTTCTGCTTATTTGCTTTCCTGCTGGAAGAAAAGCCTTCAAACTTAACGTGGGTATTACTGAATTGTATCTTAACATTGTCCTGATAGAACTTCGGCATTGATCTCTTTTTAGACTTGAATCTTGGGAATTTTTGCAAACCCTTGAAAAAGTTCTTATACGCAGTACAGGCATCTTTGATTGCCTGTTTGGTTACATTATTTGAAATATTCAGCAGCCATGCGTATTCATCAGAATGTCTGAGCTTTGTAAATTCTTTTCTGAGTTCTGAATCTGAAATGAATTTGCCACCTTTTTCATAATTTTCTTTTTCCCTGGCCAAAGCCCAGTTATAAGCAAATCTTGAAGCACCTGCGTACTGAAACATCTTAGTTTTCTGTACGTTGTTTGGTATCAGCATTACTTTTATGGCTTTTACCATCTGTTTCCTCCTGTATCAATTCCCGGATAAGTTTCTTAGCTTTGTTCGCTCGTTTTCCTTGTAATTTGCAGCTGAATACTGTGATTATTTGAACCAGATCTTCAACAAGTTCCTGCTGTTCAGATTTTTCAGTATTATCAATAATCTCAATCTCACAATTATAAAGTGAAGCGATATATTCTATCAACTCAAAACCAAATCGCAATAGCCTGTCTTTATATAAAACAACAACCTTTTCAACTTGATTTTGAGAGATTCGTCTAATCAATTCCTGAAGTCCTTTTTTCTTATAATTAATCCCAGAACCGATATCGCTTATTATCTCAAACGGCTGTCCTTTTGCCAAAAGATATGTCTTAACATTATCAATCTGTCGTTCCAAATCATCTTTTTGTTTATGGCTGGAAACGCGACAATATCCAATTGTAATGCGATTTTTAGGCTTTACATTTATTACCTGGTTGAGTTGCTCATCAGAATAATATCTATAGCCACTT
>NZ_JAQDVB010000059.1:0-1034 GCF_027674365.1 Coprococcus sp. AM11-30B
TTTGGTTTTATAAAATGTTGTTCTGTAGGCAGAGGAATAATCTTACCACCACAGGAAGAACACTTGCATATATCTTTATTATAAAGAAGACGGATAATGGCAGGTGCACCCATATCTTTCAGCTTGGAAATATATTTTTTGCAACCAAGGATGTTTCTGCATAGGGTAATCTTTATCTTCTTATTTCTGGATGAAAGAAGACCATAGTGCCTGATACGTACAAAGCGTTTTGGAGGAACATGCATTAAAAATCGACGGATAAATTCCTCGCCGGATAAGGTGATCTCTTTCCAAAGCCCTTGGTTTTTGTAATCTTTAGCAGAAAATGTAACTGTAGATTCTGTCATGTCTTTGATACGGTAGTTGCTGATAGCAATCCGGTGGGTACATTCCTTTGCATAGCAGGTATTTAACAATTCCTTGAAAGTATAGTAGTTTTTGTAAGGTACAGCCGATCCATGAAATTCAAGCCTGTCATTTTCCCAGAGCTGCTTAAGTTCAGCCATGTATTTTCCACGAAACGTTTTTGAGATTACCTTAATCGGAAGGAAAAAATCTTTCCCATTGTCTTTCCAATGATTTTTCACATCCAGTCCTCCACCAAGAACAATCGCATGGATATGAGGATGAAAGTTCATGGTACTTCCCCATGTATGGAGGATACAAATATAGCCGATATCAGTCCCAAGATATTTACTGTCAGCAGCAAGTTCACTGAGAGTATCTGAAGCCGCATGATAAAGAGCAGCGTATAAGAATTTCTGGTTGCTGTAGATAATGGGATTGAGTTCTTCCGGAACTGTAAAAACCACATGGAAATAAGGAGCATCTAAGATATCCTCCCGCCGTGCATCTACCCATTTTTCTTTTGGGAATTCCTGACACATAGGACAGCACCTGTCACGGCAGGAGTTATAGTGGACTGATATGCAGCCGCAGTCCTCGCATACGCTTACATTCACACCAAAGGCACCAGTTTTGCAATTCATGATGTGATAAGCGGCCTTTCGCTGAGCGGGAGAAATACTATGTGT